>JACMOG010000979.1 GCA_014378125.1 Vitreoscilla sp.
CAGCGCGCGGATCTCCCCGGGCGCGGTGACGCGGAACTCGGCGAGGCCGTCGCCGGTTCCCAGCGCGTCGAGCGAGGCGGGGCGGGTGTCTTCGAACATGGTTGTTTGTCTATGTTGTTCGCGCAGCGACTGGTCGATACAAGCTCTCGGGAAGCGAGGGCCACACCCCCCCGCGCCGATCCGAGCTCCCCCTCGGGGGAGTGGAGGCGGCAAAGGATCTGCGAAGCAGGTCCCCGCCGGAACGGCATTCGGCCTGCAAGCCGAATGCTTCTCGACCGATCGGAGCGTGGGGGCTCAATGAAGCATTGCGGGCCGGCCGCCCATCATGTGATCGAGGTCCTCCAGCCAGGGCTCGGCCAGGTGGCGGATCTCGGCGTCGTTCAGGAGGATGCGCTGCATGATGCGCGACTTCTCCTTGGCTTCGTTCTGCATCAGGGCGCCCGACTGCGCGGCGCTCTTGAGCTGGGCGATCAGCACGGCGCAGGCGCCCTCGAGCTTGACCACCTCGTCCCAGTTGCCCGTGCGCGCGGCGGGGAGCATGTCGGCGCTGGCCTTCTCGATGGCCTCGTAGTAGTTGAGCAGCTTGGTACTCATGATCTTCTTTTGGCCGTAGGTGCTGGAGGTGTTCACAGGTTGCCCGCTTCCACTTGGGGTCCGATGGCGATCCAGGCACCGCGGAGCGGCCCGATCAGTTTCACGCATTCGTCCAGCGCGGCTTCGTCGTTGCGCAGGTTGGCGTGCAACAGGCGAAGGCCCACGTAGGCGTAGAGCGAATCGAGGTCGGCGGCCAGTCGGCCGCCGGCTTCCAGGTTCAGGCCTGCCTTGAGGCCCTCTTCGACGATACGGGCGGCGCGGCCGATGGCGTTGCCCTTGGCCTCGATCTGCTTGGCACGCATGTGGCCACGCGCCAGCACGATCGAATCCATGAACCCGTTGAACAGGAGCTCGATCAGCTTGTGGGCCGAAGCGGCGTTGACGCTGGTCTCGACGCCGACGCGTGCGTAGGCGTTGGCGAAACCGTGGGAGCGTCCGAAGGCGGAGGGTGCGGCGTTGAACATGGTGGCGAGGTCGGGATCCGAGTCCGTGATGTGTTCGTCTTGAATTGTTATCGGATGCGGCCGCGCTGGTCTTGAAGCGGAACTGTCCGTTTTGAGGCGCTTTTGTCGCTGCAAGCCTCGCTAAAGGTTCTTGAATGGATGGTTCTCATCAAGCCTTCTGCATCAGCGCCACCTGCTGCGTCACGTAGCTCGACAGCGCGTTCATCTTGGACATGGTTGTGTCCAGCGCCTGGTACTGCGCGGTGAGGCGCGCCTGGGTGGCGTCCAGGTGGGTCTGCATGTCGTCCTGCTGCTTCTGGTTGCGCGAGAGTTCGCCCTTCAGGCCGTCGCTGCGCGAGAACAGCGCGCCGTTGACGCCCGTGGCGTTGTCGGCCATGGTGGCGAAGCGTACCGCGATGCCGGTGTTCTCGTTGGTGCTGCCGTAGGTGGTGAACAGCTTCGAGAGCTCGTCGGGATGCGCCAGCGCCGAGGTCATCTTGGTGGCGTTGGCCACCGACAGCGTGCCGTCCTTCTGCACCGCGATGCCCAGGTCGGACAGCCGCGAGAACATCGACGACGTCGACGACGTGGTGGTGACCACGGAGCGCAGTGAATTCTGGAAGCCCACGATGGACGGATCGCCTTGCAGCGGGCTGTCGTGGCGCGCCGTGCCGGCGGTCGCCGCGGTGCTCGAGTCGTACTTGGTCTGCAGCGAGATGTACGACTGCAGCGACGAGTACGCCGACACGAAGTCGGTGATCGCCTTCTGCATCGTCGCCGTGTCGGCCGACACGTTGACGTCGACGGGCGTGGCGCTCTTCTTCAGCAACGTCAGGCTCAAGCCATCGGAGATGTTGCTCAGCTTGTTGGTGGCCGACTCGATGTCGATGCCGTTGACCGTGGCCTTCGCATTGAGCGCGTACTGGTTGAGCGTCAGCTGCGAGTTCGCCGCGCCGGTGGTGGCATCGAAGCTCAGCGCCGAAAGGCCGGTGTTCGCGTGGTTGTCGTCGGTGGTCTCGGTGGCGGTGATCTTGAAGCCGTTGGCCGCACCGGTGGTGGTGGAGCGCAGCGACAGCCGCGAGCCGTTGGCGTCGCTGATGATGGACGCGGACACGCCCGCATTGGCGCCGTTGATCTTGTCACGGATCGCCGACAGCGAGGTGTCGCCGGCGCCGATGCTGATGCTGACGGCGGCCGAGCTGGCGTTGTAGAAGCTGGTGGTCGGCGGCGTGGCGCCGTCGGACGACCAGGTGCCCAGCTGGATCGTGAGCGTGCCCTGGCTCAGCGCGGCGCCGGCGGCGATCGACGAGGTCACCGTCTGCCCCTGGGCCAGCTGCTGCACGCTCACCGAGTAGTCGCCGGACGCGGCCGTGCCGCCCGACGTATCGGCGGTCACCACGGTGGGGTCGGCCGAGCTGGAGGTGGTCTGCGTCCACAGCGACTTCGACGACAGCGCGTGCGCCTTGTCGCTCAGCGTGGACGTGAGGCTCTGGATCTGCCCCACCGCGGAGATCTCGGTCTGTACCGTGCCCGCCTTGTTCTGTAGCAACGTGAGCGGCTGCGCCTCGACGGCCATCAGCGACGAGATGATGCTCTTCACATCGAGCCCGCTGCCGATGCCGGCCGAGCTGATGGAGCCTGTCGTGCTCGAGGTGGTGGTCATTCGAATCCTTGGATTTCGGCAGTTCTACAGCGAACTATCGGCGCTCGGCGGCGCCACTTGAGGCGGCGAAGCGGCGCCGAAGCGATCCGGAGTCGTGGGAACACCCCGCATTTCGTTCGATCGCGATTCACCGGGTCCAGCCCTTTCAGGGCCGGACCCCCGCCATTGAGTTCGCGCCAAGGAAAAGGCGCGCCGCGCAAGCCTCGGGGAATCGACCACGGGACTTGCGGGGCGCGCCTGCCTGGGCGCTTGCGCGGCCGGGCGGGCCATCGCGTCGCGCCTGCGCTGTCGGGCGGATCAGCCCTGCAGCAGCTTGAGCACCTGGTTGGGCAACTGGTTGGCCTGGGCCACCATCGCGGTACCGGCCTGCTGCAACACCTGGGAGCGGCTCATGTTGGCGGTTTCCGCCGCGAAATCAGCGTCCATGATCCGGCTGCGCGCGGCCGACTGGTTCTCGACGCCCACCTGCAGGTTGGTGATGATGGCGTCGAAGCGGCTCTGCGTGGCACCGAACGTGGCGCGCGTGTCGTTGATGTTGTCGAGCGCCTTGTCGAGGTTGTCGATGACCCTGCCGATGGCGCCCGAGGTGGCCGACGCGTCGATGACGGCGGTGGACGAGTTGGTCACCGCGCTGATCGTCGGATCCAGGCTCATGTTCTTCGTGGCGATCGTGATCGTGTCGTCGGCGGTCGTATTGGCGCCGATCTGAAAGGTCAGCGAGGTCGCGTCCGCGCCCAGGATGTGCTTGCCATTGAACGTGGTGCCGCCGACAACGCGGCTGATTTCGGCCTGCAACTGGGCGAACTCCTTGTTCAGCGAGTCCTTGTCCGACGAGCTGTTAGTGGAGTTGCGGGCCTGCACCGCC
>JACMOG010000980.1 GCA_014378125.1 Vitreoscilla sp.
CCGCTCGCGCACGTGGATCCGGTACTCGGTGGCCAGCTGCTGCAGCAGGTCGTCGCCGGCCGAATGCCCGCAGGTTTCGTTGACGATCTTGAACTGGTCGAGGTCCATGTACAGCAGGGCTGCGCCGATGCAGGTGTCGTCCCTGACCCGTTCCAGGGTGCGCTGCAGGCGCACGCCGAATTCACGGCGGTTGAGCAGTCCCGTGAGCGCGTCGTGACTGCCCTGGTAGCTCAGGTCATCGAGCAGGCTTTTCGCTTCGGTCACGTCGTGAATGATCAGCACGGTGCCCTGTGCCGGCTCCTCGTCCCGGATGTGCAGCGGGGCGCACGAATAATTGACCGAAAAGTGCGCCCCATGGCGGCTGAAGAGCACCGTGTTGCGGGGCGCGGCGACAACCCGGTTTTCACGAAGGCACAGTTCGATCGGGCGCAGCGGCGACGCTTCGTTCTTGTCGGGCACTCTTACATGGAACACGTCGCTGGCCGGGCGGCCGAGCGCTTCTTCGGACATCCAGCCGGTCAGGCGCTGGGCCGCCGGATTGAGCCGCGTGATCACGCCGCGCGCATCGGTGGTGATCACGCCGTCGGTGATCGAGCGCAGCGTGATTTGCGCCCGTTCATCTGCCGCTTGCAGGCGCGCGAACAGCAGTTCGCGGTCATGTCGGGCTTCTTTCAACTCCTGGATCGCAACGCCGACGCCGTGCAGCACGGTGTGCCCGTCGCCGCCATCGCGCCGCCACTGCGCGCGCATGTACAGCCAGCGGTAGTCGCCTTGCCGGGCGCGCACGCGGATTTCGGCCAGCACCGGCGTCGGTTCGGTCGCGCCTTCGCCTTCGCTTCGGCCCATCGTCAGCTTCTCGGCCAGGGCGTGCGCTTCGTCCGGATGAATCAGGCCGAGCCACTCGTCGCGGTTCAGCTGGAGCACTTCGTCGCTGTACCCCAGCAGCGTCGCCAAGTGGGCCGACACCTTGACCGTGCCGGTGGCGGGATTCCATGTCCAGGTGCCGGCGCTGGCCGCTTCCATGATGCGCCATGTCTCTTCTTTTTCGGCGACGCACTCCTCGAGCTTCTTGTGGGCGCTCATGTCGAGCGTGAGCTTTGAAAACCCGAGCAGCTTGCCGGTATCGTCGGTCAGCGCGGTGAGGGCGACGCGCGCCCAGAACAGGCTGCCATCCTTGCGCATGCGCCATGCTTCGTCCCTGAAATATCCGTGCTCGGCCGCCGCCTTGAGGTTTTGGCCGGGCTCATCCGCCTGCCTGGCTTCGGGCGGATACAGTATACCGAGGAACTGCCCAACCGCCTCGCTCGCGCTATACCCTTTCATTGCTTCAGCAGCTTCGTTCCAAGTCGTGATGATGCCTTCCGGATTCATCAGAAAAATAGCGGCTTCTTTAATTTCATCGACCAACAGCAAGAACATGACCGCAATCTGGGTCTTGTTCATGAAGGTCAAGTCCATCGGGTGTAAATTGTGTGCCTTGACAACCTTATCATTTGAAGAATTACAGACGCGCCCGCACG
>JACMOG010000981.1 GCA_014378125.1 Vitreoscilla sp.
CGCCGCGACAGGAAGTACGCCAGGGGCTTGTGCGACAGGTACGTGGAGTACGACCACAGCGCCAGTCGATCCGCGCCGGGAATGCGCCAGCCGAGCACCCGGGCCGACGGGCTCAGCGCGGCGGCCACCAGCACGGCGAACGCCATTGCCAGCAGCGAGTACCCGAACGTGGTCATGAAGAAGCCCCACTCGCCGCCCGCGTAGTAGTCGCGGTACGCCAGCGTCAACATGGCGACGACGGCCACCGCGCCCATGGCGCTCAGCAGGTCGCCGCGCCGCATCAACCGTTCCCACGTCGGCCGGTGGAAGTTCCTGAGCATCGCCACCCCCACGCCGGGAATGAACTCGTCGAACCGGCAGGCGGTGTTGAAGTACACCCACGACATGTAGCCGTCGCCATGGCCGTCGGCGGGCCGGCCGTAGCGCTGCCACAGCACGCCGCGCAGGATCACCCCCGCGGCCACCAGCGCGACCATCAGCGCCCAGCCGTGCGCCCGCGTGAGCGTGACGCGCCCGCGCCCCAGCCACGCGCCCGCGGCCAGCAGCGCGGGCAGCGCCAGGTAGAACTGCTCCTCCACGCACAGCGACCACGCATGCGAGAACGCGGTGCCCGGCTGCAGGCCGATGTTCTGCGTGAAGGTGAGGAAGCGCCACCACGGCGGCGGCGTGCGCCCGCCCAGCGCCGTCGGAAACAGCACGAACGCCGTGAGCACCAGCCAGAACACGGGCAAGGTGCGCAACGCACGGCGGGCGTAGAAGCGGGGCAACGACAACGCGTCGCCACGCGCCAGGCCGGCGAACAGCTGGTTGGCGACCAGGTAGCCGCTCAGCACGAAGAACAGGTCGACGCCCGTCCAGCCCACGTCGCTGAGCCAGCCGAACGTGGCGCTGCCGCTGACGAAGACCTCGTAGTGGTACATGAACACGAGCACGATGGCGCAGGCGCGCAGTGTGTCGAGGCCGGGGTTGCGGGAAGGGCCCCTCACCTGGCGAACTCGGCCAGCGACTTCACGTACTCGGGGTCGTCGATGATCATGTTGTGGCTGGCGCCCGGCACCACCACGTAGCGCACCTGGCCGGCCGGAAAGCGGTCGCGCAGCGCCTCGGTGCTGGCCGCGGGGATCGTCTCGTCGCGCTCGGCGCGCAGGATCAGCACCGGCGCCGTGATCCTGGGCACGTAGCGCCACGACTCGTACTTGTCGATCAGCAGGAAGCGCACGGGGAACAACGGGAACGTCTTCTCGGCAATGCCGAGCAGGCTGTCGTAGGGCGTCACCAGCACCAGCTTGGCCACCGGCCGCGTGCTCGCCAGGCGTACGGCCACCCCGGTGCCCAGGCTGCGGCCGACGACGATCACGTCGGGGTGCAGCGCGTACACCTTGTCGAACAGGCCGGCGGCGTCGGCGGCGATGTCGGCCTCGTTGGGCGTGCCGGCGCTGCCGCCGTAGCCGCGGTAGTGCAGCATCACGATCTCGCGGTCGGGGAACGCGGCCAGCAGCGGCCCGACGCTGCCCGACACGTCCTCCGCGTTACCTCCGAAGTACAGCACCGCACCAGGCCCGGCGTGGGGCCGCACGGTCAACTGCAGCAGCGCGTCGCCGTTCTGGAACGTGCCGGCGAGCTCGGAGGGGCCCAGTCGTCGCGACGTGGGGAAGTACTGGAACGTGCGCTGCTTGAGGTACAGCGCCACGCAGGCGGCGATGTAGAGGACGGCCAGGACGGCGGCGATCAGGAACAGCATGCGTTTCACGAACGGCCAAGGGGCGGATTGAGGGTGCCGGTCATTCTGCCTGCGAACGACGACCTCGCGACGCGTGGATCCTGCGACTGCGCGCAGGATCCACCCCGGCTGTTGCGCCTCCATCGACAATGCCTCGATGTCGTCTCTTCGCCTCCTCGCCATCGCGCTGTCGTGCGCCTGCGCCATCGCGCACGCCGGTAGCGCGCCGCCGCCCGGCGGCATCGCCTGGATGTGGGACGGTGCCCGCCTGCCGCAGCCGCTGCCTGCCGAGATCGCGCCCGTCTTCCAGCAGATCCTGTTCCGCGGCACGCAGGTGCTGGTGCGACCCGGCCATCCGCCGCGCGGACTGCCGCCAGGCGTGCGTGTCACGCCGGTGGTGCACGTCGAGATGAGCGTCGTGCGTCCGCCCGTCGGCTTCGACACGCATGAAGCCGTCATCGTCGACGCCGTCGTGCGCGCCGCCGGCCGCTCCACCTCGGGCTGGGTGCAGCTCGACCTCGAGGCGCATCCGTCGCAACGCGCGTTCTATCGCCGGCTGGTGCGCGACGTACGCGCCGCGCTGCCGCCCGCCGTGCACCTGAGCGCCACCGCGCTGGCCTGGTGGTGCCGCACGGACGGCTGGCTCGACGACCTGCCCGCCGACGAGGTGGTGCCGATGTTCTTTCGCATGGCCCGTGACGGCCCGGCCATGCGC
>JACMOG010000094.1 GCA_014378125.1 Vitreoscilla sp.
CCAGGCCGCTGCCCTGGTAGGCGCGCACCACTTCGTTCAGCGTTTCGTGGGTTGCCGTTGCGTTCAGGCACAGCAGGCGTTTGACGTCGGCGCCCGACTCACTCAGCATGGCGACCTGTTCGGTGACCATATGGTCGCGCTGCGACACGCCGACCGTGTCGATCAGCACCGTGTGCTTGTTGCGCAGCTCCTTGAGGGCGATGCGCAGGTCCGCCTCGTCTTCCACCGAGTGCACCATCACGCCGAGGATCTTGCCGTAGATGCGCAGCTGCTCGTGGCCGCCGATACGGTAGGCGTCGGTGGTGATCAGGGCCAGCTTGTCGGGGCCGTGGCGCATCACGCAGCGCGCGGCCAGCTTGGCCGTGCTGGTGGTCTTGCCCACGCCGGTCGGGCCGACCAGCGCGAACACGCCGCCCTGGGCCATGATCGCGTCCTCGTTCGTCATCGCCGTCAGGTTGCGGCTCAGGACCGTCTTGATCCACTGCATGCTCGCGGCCGCGTCCTTGCCGGCCGGCAGTTTCTCGATCAGGTAGCGCGACAGGCTCGACGAGAAGCCCGCCGCCAGCATCGCGCGCAGCACCTCGCTCTTGTGCGGTTCGCGCTGGGCCGTCGTGGTCCACGACAGTTCGGCCAGCTGGGTTTCCATCAGGCCGCGCATGGCGCGCAGCTCGTTCATCATGCCCGACATCTCGGCGCTGGTGCTGTCCTTCGCGTGGGCCAGCGCGGCGGCAACCATCTGCGAGATCTGCGCCATGTCGACCTGGGGCGCGGCCGCCTGGGCGTATGGCTGGCCGCCGGCCGCGTAGGGCGCCTCGTGCGGGCGGCGGTTCGCGTACGACTCGGGCGCCATGGTCAACTGGGGGCGCGGCTGCGCCATCTCGCTGTCGTGGGCGGGCGAGGACACCGAGGCGGCATCGTCGCTGGCCAGCGCGAGGATCTCGACGACGCCGTCGACGGGACGGTTCGACAGGATCACCGCGTCGGGGCCGAGCGCCTCGCGCACCTTGCGCAGGGCCTCGCGCGACGTGGCGGCGGTAAATTTCTTGACGTTCATTGCGTGCCTCCGGGTTCCTGCCGGCCCTGCGCTCCCCATGGGCGCACGAACCTGTTTTCATGGCATCCATTATTGACGATGCCGACAAGTAACCATCGGGCGAAAAGGGCGGTAAACACCTGCCTTTCCTGAACAGCACAAGGTCGGGGTCAAGGTCGGGGTCAAACCCGGCAAATGGACAAATCCGCTTAACGGGGAACTTTGCCGGACCAGGGAAGTTCCCTTTTTTCGGCGGTTGCCCACTTGCCGGGTTTAACCCCGCCTTGCTAGACGACGCGGCGCACGCCGGGGATCAAGAGCAGCAGGCGCGCGAGGGTGAAGCTGAGCACGATCGCGCAGGCGCCGGCGATCGCGAAGCGCACGCTGTTGGGCAAGGCGACGTCGGCCAGCAGCAGGCCCAGCCCCACGACCACGGGCGGGTGCACGATGTAGGCGGCGTAGGCGCGCGGCGCCCAGCGCTGCCAGGCCGGCGACGGCGCGGTCGCCACGCGGCGCTTCCACAGCATGCCCAGGATCAGCTCCCAGGCGACGAAGGGTTCCCACATCGCATAGGCCAGCGCCGGCCAGGTCCACCCGCCGTCGGACGGGAACGGCACGCCACGGGTGGCGCCGGCCGCCACCGCGTAGACCAGCAGCAGCGGCATGCAGATCCAGCTGATCCAACGC
>JACMOG010000982.1 GCA_014378125.1 Vitreoscilla sp.
CGCGCGGCGGGGCGCCGCCGCGGGCCCCCCCCCCGCCCCCGCCATTCCCTGGGGCGGCGGCGCCCCGACCACCGCGGCGCGCGCGCCGCCGCACGCGGCCAGCGCGAGCAGCCATCCCGCCACCTGCTGCCTGGTGCTGCGGCGGGGCAACGGCTTCGGAAATCGGCTCAGGCTGGGCATGGACCGCCCATATTAACGACGCCGCCGACGGAACGGCGACGATTTGAGCTCAGGCCGTCATGTCTTCCATGATGGCCGACGGCGAAAAGTCGACGCTGCCATCCGGCTTGTTGCCCATGAACCAGTCCAGCAGCAGGTTGGCGGCCATCGGGCGCGCGAAGTAGAAGCCCTGCATCTCGTCGCACCCCATGTCGATGAGGATGTCGCGCTGGCCCGCCGTCTCCAGGCCCTCGGCCACCACCTTCAGGCCCAGCGAATGCGCCAGGTTCACCACCGCGCCGACGATCGCGAACGCGTCCTTGTTCGCCTCGATGTCGTTGATGAAGCTGCGGTCGATCTTGAGCTGCGCGGCGGGCAGCTGGCGCAGGTTGATCAGGCTGGAGTAGCCGGTGCCGAAGTCGTCGATGGAGATGAACACGCCGATGCGGGCCATGCCGTCGAACACGCGCTGCAGCGTCTCGGGGTCGCCCATGGCCACCGACTCGGTCACCTCGCACAGCAGCTGCGAGGGGTCCAGTCCGTGGCGCTTCAACGCGCGCTCCATGCGGTCGACCAGGTCGTCCTGGCGCAGCTGGTGCACCGACAGGTTGATGGCCACGCGCACGCGCATGCCGTCGTCGGCCCACTCCTCCATCTGGCGGCAGGCCTCGTCGATGACCCAGTTGCCGATCGCGTTGATCAGGCCGAAACGCTCGGCGATGGGAATGAACACCACCGGGCTGACGCTGCCGCGCTCGGGATGGGTCCAACGCAGCAGCGCCTCCACGCCGCGGATCTGGCCGGTGTTGGAGTCGATCTTGGGCTGGTAGTGGAGCGTGAGCTGCTTGCGCTCCAGGGCCATCCGCAGCTCGTTCTGCAGGTTCAGGCGCTCCTCGCCGGCCTCGTCCATGCGCGGCTCGAACACGGCGCGGGTGTTGCCGCCCGCGCGCTTGGCCGCGTACATGGCCGCATCGGCGCGCGTCACCATCTGCTCCAGGCGGCCGTGGTCGGGGTAGACCACCACGCCGATGGACGCCGACACGTGCACGCGCCGGCCATCCACCTCGAACGGACGCGCCAGCAGCCTGACCAGCCGGTCGGCCAGCGCCACCGCGTCGGCCACGCAGCCCACGCCTTCGGTCAGCAGCAGGAACTCGTCGCCGCCGATGCGCGCCACGGTGTCGTTGTCGCCCGCCGAGATGCGCAGGCGAACGGCTGCCTCCTTGAGGACCTGGTCGCCCGCGGCATGGCCCATCACGTCGTTGACCGGCTTGAAGCCGTCGAGGTCGATGAACAGCACCGCGAACTTGTCGATGTCGCGTGCGCCGGGACGCGCCGCCGTGCCGTCGCAGCGCTTGCATGCCTGCGCCAGCCGTTGCTCGAACAGCACGCGATTGGGCAAGCCCGTGAGCGGGTCGGACAGCGCGCGCTGCTGCAGCGCCGCGTTGGCCAGTTGAAGCTCCTTGTTGGCCATCTGCAGCGAGGCGGCGAGCTTCGCCGTGCGGCCCTGCATGCGCGCGTCCAGCGTCGAGGTGAACAGCGTCAGCGTCAGCAGCGCCAGCGAGGAGATCGACACGATCTCGCCCAGCCGGTCGCCGGCCAGGTCCTTCAGGCTCAGGCAGACCGAGTCGAGCGGGAAGTTGGCCGCGGCCATGCCGGTGTAGTGCATGCCGCAGATGGCTGCGCCGAGCGCCATCGCCGCCAGCGCCTGGTAGCGGCGGATGCGCGACCACCGGGCCCTCTGGCACCCCTGGAAGACCTTCCGCGCGGCAGCCGGCGCCACC
>JACMOG010000983.1 GCA_014378125.1 Vitreoscilla sp.
CGCGGCCGAGGGCCACCATCAGCGCGCACACGGCCACCGAGTGCATGTACGAGTAGTCGTCCTGCGTCTTCAGGCGCGCGAGGCTGACCATGGCGCCGGGGTTGCGGATGACGGAGTCGGAGATCTCCTGCACCAGCGGCATGAACGACTCGGCGTTGATGGCACGACCCAGGCGGGCCTCGTTGAACATCTTCTTGACCTGGGCCTTGCCCTTCTCGCACACCGCGCTGGCGGTGCGCATCTCGTCGGCGAAGCTTTTCGAGGGCGGTGGCACGGGCGTCGACACGCGAACGGGAGGCGCGGCAGGCCGGGCCGGCAGCGAGGCTGGCGCCGGTGCGGCGGCCGCGGCCATCACGGGCTCAGCGGCGGCCACTTCCACGTCCAGGCCCTTCTCGGGATCGATCCAGACCTCCCCGATCACGCTGTCCTGCAGGTTCCTGAGCTGGTCGGCGTCGCGGATCACGAACCGGGTCTTCCAGAACGGATGATCCATCCACGCGCCCTCCATCGCATGCAGGTGCATGCCGAGGCGGACTTGGTCGACGCGGATCTTCTTCAGCATGAGTCGGGCGGGCGGGGGACGGATGCCGGCAGGAGCCAGCGCTGTCCTGTTTTCGGCCGGCGACGCCTCGACTGTAGCGCCGAAGCGCAGAAACTGAATAAAACAAAAAGACTCGATGGGCGCACGAAAAGACAAGAGCCGCCCGGAGGCGGCTCATGTCGGCGGCGCAGCGGGCGCCTACTTGAACTTGGGCTGCGGCACGGTGCGCAGCTCGCCCGGCAGCGAGGCCAGGTAGTCGGCGATCTCGACGATGGTCTCGTCCTTCAGCGGCTTGGCCATGGCACCCATCACGGCGTTGGCGCGGCCGTAGTGCGGGTTGCCTTCGACCTTGTACGAGCGCAGCGCCACGTTCAGGTAGTCGGGGTACTGGCCGGCCAGGCGCGGGATGGTGCCGTCGGTGGGCTTGGAGAAGTTGACGCCATGGCACGCCACGCAGGTGGCCATGGCGGTGCGCAGGTTGTCGGGGATCGGCTTGCCGAGCGCGTCGGGCACCGGGGCGTCGGGCTTGCCCAGCTGCGAGTAGTAGGCGGCGATGTCGGCGATGTCCTGGTCGGTCAGCGACGACGCCACGCTGCGCATGGTGGGATGCTTGCGGTCGCCGGCGCGGTAGGCGGTGAGCGCGCCCGCGATGTACTTGGCGTCCTGCCCGGCGATCTTGGGCACCTTGTAGACCTGCGGGAAGTCGCCCTGGTAGCCGACGATGCCGTGGCAACCGATGCACATCTGAACCTTGGTGGAACCGCGTTGCACGTCTTGCGCGTGGGCGGTGGAGAAGACACCCGCGAGGGCGAGAAGCAAGGTCAGGGTTCTTGTCATCGTCTCGTCTTTGTTGGTCCGGGAAGCGGATCCTTGATGGGGCCGCTCTGGCTGCCGTGGCTCCAAACGATTATAGGAACGTCCCTTTATACTGGACCGATCCACTCCGTCAGGCAAAACCCGCCCCCACCGCGATGATCAAGAAGTTCGAAGGTTCCGACAACTACGTCGCCACGCCCGACCTGATGCTCGCGGTCAACGCGTCGATGACGCTGCGCCGCCCGCTGCTGGTCAAGGGCGAGCCCGGCACCGGCAAGACGATGCACGCCGAGGAGGCCGCCGCGTCGCTCGGGCTGCCGCTGCTCGAGTGGCACATCTAGAGCACCACCAAGGCTCAGCAGGGCCTGTACGAGTACGACGCCGTGAGCCGGCTGCGCGACAGCCAGCTGGGCGATCCGCGCGTCAAGGACATCCACAACTACATCGTCAAGGGCGTGCTGTGGCAGGCCTTCACCAGCGAGACGCCGGTGGCGCTGCTGATCGACGAGATCGACAAGGCCGACATCGAGTTCCCCAAC
>JACMOG010000984.1 GCA_014378125.1 Vitreoscilla sp.
CCAGGGTCGCGTCATCTACGGCATCGACATGGCCATGATCGCCGACGACGGGCGCTCGCTGCCGTGGGACGGCAAGGCGACCGGCAACCTGGTGGTGCGCGGGCCGTGGGTCATCTCCCGCTACTTCAAGGGCGAGTCGTCCCCGCTGGTGGCGGTGGACGGCGAGCCGGGCTGGTTCCCCACCGGCGACGTGGCGGCCATCGACGCCGACGGCTTCATGTTCATCACCGACCGCAGCAAGGACGTGATCAAGTCGGGCGGCGAGTGGATCAGTTCCATCGACCTCGAGAACATCGCCATCGCGCATCCGGCGGTGCACGAGGCCGCGGTCATCGCGTGCCGCCATCCGAAGTGGGACGAGCGCCCGCTGCTGGTGGTGGTGCCCAAGCCGGGCGTCACGGTCACGCGCGAGGAGTTGCTGCGCTTCTTCGAAGGCAAGATCGCCAAGTGGCAGATCCCCGACGACGTGGCGGTGGTGGCCGAGCTGCCGCATACCGCCACCGGCAAGCTGCAGAAGCTGAGACTGCGCGAGCAGTTCCGCGACCACGTGCTGCCCACGGCCGGCACGAATCCCACCACGGCCTGAGTCGCCAGGGCGACAAGCTCGTTCGGGGTAGTCCCTCAAGGCGATCGCCCCGCGTTCCGTTACCGTCGAACAACACGCGACCGCGACTCATCGTGGCGCCATCGGAGACAACGACATGACGTTCCGCACCCAGCCCCTGGCGCTCGCCGCCACCCTGGCCCTGTCCTGCCTGGCGCTGCATCCCGGCACGGCGTTCGCGCAAAAGGGCGAGACGGTCAAGATCGCCTGGATCGACCCGCTGTCGGGCCTGATGGCGCCCATCGGCCAGAACCAGCTCAAGAGCTTCCAGTACCTGGCCGAGCTGTTCAACAAGAACAACCCGGCCGGCGTGAAGTTCGAGATCGTTCCGTTCGACAACAAGGTGAGCCCCGCCGAGTCGCTCAACAACCTGAAGTCGGCCCTCGACCAGAACATCCGCTACGTGACGCAGGGCGACGGCTCCGGGGCCGCGGGCGCGCTGGTGGACGCCATCAACAAGAACAACGAGCGCAACCCCGGCAAGGAAGTGCTCTTCATGAACTACGCGGCGGTCGACCCCGACCTCACCAACAGCAAGTGCAGCTACTGGCACTTCCGGCTCGACGCCGACACGTCGATGAAGATGGAGGCCCTCACCACCTTCATCAAGGACCAGAAGGACATCCACAAGGTCTACCTCATCGGCCAGAACTACGCGCACGGCGTGCAGGTGGCCAAGTACGCGCGGGCCGACCTCACGCGCAAGCGCCCCGACATCGAGATCGTGGGCGAGGACCTGCACCCGCTGGCCAAGGTCACCGACTTCGCGCCCTACGTCGCCAAGATCAAGGCCTCGGGCGCCGACACCATCATCACGGGCAACTGGGGCTCCGACCTGGCGCTGCTGGTGAAGGCCGCCAACGAGGCCGGCCTGAACGTCAAGTTCTTCACCTACTACGCCAACAACGCCGGCACGCCCACCTCGCTGGGCCCCGGCTCCGCCGGCCGGGTGTACTTCGTGGGGTATGGCCACTCCAACATGAGCGGCCCCATCCGCAAGCTGCAGGACGACTTCAAGGCGAAGTTCAACGACGACTTCTACGTGGGCGACATCTACACCGAGCTGCAGCTGCTGTCCGAGGCGATGGCCAAGGCGAAGTCCACCGATCCGGTGAAGGTGGCGGCGGCGCTGGAGGGCATGCGCCTGAAGAGCTACAACGGCGACATCGAGATGCGCAAGACCGACCACCAGCTGCAGCAGGACCTGTGGATCTCGGTGTGGCAGAAGACCGATGCCAAGAACCCGTACTCGGTGGAGAACACCGGCTACACCTTCGCGCCGGTGGCGCACTACGACTCCTATGTTGCGAGTACCCCGACCTCGTGCCAGATGAAGCGCCCCTCGTGACGGCCGCAACGATCTGATCCGTCCGTGGACCAGACCGTCATCAACATCCTCAACGGCCTCAGCTCGGGGCTGTTGCTGTTCATGCTCAGCTCGGGCCTCACGCTCATCTTCTCGATGATGGGCGTGCTGAACTTCGCCCACGCGGGGTTCTACATGCTGGGCGCCTACGTGGGCTACGCCACCTCGCGCATCGTCGGCTTCTGGCCGGCACTGCTGGTGGCGCCGCTCGTGGTGGGTGGGTGCGGCGCCGTCTTCGAACGCGTGTGCCTGCGCCGCGTCCACAAGTTCGGGCACGTGCCCGAGCTGCTGGTCACGTTCGGCCTCAGCTACCTCATCCTCGAGGTGGTGCAGGTGGTGTGGGGACGCGCGCCGGTGGCCTTCGATCCGCCGGCGGTGCTGGCGCAGCCGGCGTTCACGCTGGTGCAGACGGCGGCCACGGGGCTGTCGCTGGTTTTCGGCCGCGCCGATGCGGCCGCGTGTGCGCACGCCGTCTGCA
>JACMOG010000985.1 GCA_014378125.1 Vitreoscilla sp.
CCCGCCCCCCCCCCCCCCGGCGCGGCGCGGGGGGGGGGGCGCCGGGGGCGGGGGGCCCGCCCCCCCCGGCCCGGGGCGGGGGGGGCCCCCGCCCGCGCCGGCATGGCCACCAAGCTGCAGCGCGGCGCGCTGGCCGAGATCGACGCCGCCACCCTGCCCGTGCTGCTGCTGCTCAAGGGCGACAAGGCCTGCGTGCTGCTGGGCCGCGAGGACGGCAAGAACCGCGTGCTGCTGCCCGAGTCGGGCCAGGGCACCGTGCTGCTGGACGACGCCGAGCTGGGCGAACGCCATACGGGCCTGGTGCTGTACGTGCGGCCGCATTTTCGCTACGACAAGCGCACCGAGGCCAACGTGGAGCCCATCCAGGGCCACTGGTTCTGGAGCACGCTGCTGGCCCAGCGCCACGTCTACAAGGACATCCTGTGGGCGGCGGCGCTCATCAACGTCTTCGCCCTCGCCTTCCCGATGTTCTCGATGAACGTCTACGACCGCGTGGTACCCAATGCCGCCATCGAGACGTTGTGGGCGCTGTCCATCGGCGTGGTGCTGGTGATGGGCGGCGACCTGCTGATGCGCAAGCTGCGCAGCCGCTTCGTGGACGAGGCCAGCGCGCGCATCGACGTCAAGATCTCGGCCACGCTGATGGAGCGCGTGCTGGGCATGCGGCTGGAGAAGCGCCCGGAGTCGGTGGGCTCGTTCTCGCAGAACCTGCGCGGCTTCGAGCAGGTGCGCGACGTCATCACCTCCAGCACGGTCACCGCGCTCATCGACCTGCCGTTCGCCATCCTGTTCCTGATCGTGATCGCGTGGATCTCGCCGTGGCTGCTGATCCCCGTGCTGGTGTGCTTCGGCAGCGTGCTGGCCTACGGCTGGTTCGTGCAGAAGAAGCTGCACGCGCTGGCCGAGACCACCTACCGCGCCAGCGCCGTGCGCAATTCCACGCTGGTGGAGGCGTTGTCCGGCATCGAGACCATCAAGTCGCAGGGCGCCGAGAGCCTGATCCAGGCGCGCTGGGAGCGCACCAACGTGCACCTGGCCGCCACCAACGTGAAGATGCGCAGTCTCTCCTCAGGCTCCATCTACGTCACGACGTCCATCTCGCAGCTGCTCACCGTGGTGCTCATCATCGTGGGCGTGTACCTGATCGGCGAGAAGACGCTCACCATGGGCGCGCTCATCGCCGTCAACATGCTGGCGGGCCGCGCCATGGCGCCGGCCGGCCAGATCGTGGGCCTGCTGATGCAGTACCAGGGCGCGCGCACCGCGCTGGCGGGCCTGGAGAAGATCATGGCCACCGAGGTGGAGCGCCCGAAGGACGCCACCTTCGTGGAGCGGCGCGACCTGGAGGGCGCGATCGAGTTCCGCAACGTCGCCTTCCACTATCCGAACCGCAAGGAGAACGCGCTCGACGGCGTCAGCTTCAAGATCAAGCCGGGCGAGAAGGTGGCGCTGATCGGCCGCGTGGGCTCGGGCAAGTCCACCATCCAGCGCCTGGCGATGGGCCTGTACCAGCCCACCGGCGGCGCCGTGCTGGTGGACGGCATCGACCTGCGCCAGGTGGACCCGGCCGACCTGCGCCGCAACATGGGCTATGTGTCGCAGGAGGTGCTGCTGTTCTACGGCAGCCTGCGCGACAACATCGCGTTCGGCATGCCCTACGCCGAGGACGGCGCCATCGTGGCCGCGGCCAACGTGGCCGGCCTGGGCGATACCGTCAACCGCCATCCGCACGGCTTCGACATGAGCGTGGGCGAGCGCGGCGAATCGCTGTCGGGCGGCCAGCGCCAGAGCGTGGGCATCGCCCGCGCCGTGCTGCACAACGCGCCGATGCTGCTGCTGGACGAACCCACCAGCGCGATGGATTACTCCTCCGAGGCCATGATCACGCAGCGCCTGATGGAATTCGCCAACAACAAGACGGTGGTGCTGGTGACGCATCGCACGTCGCTGCTGTCGATGGTGGACCGCATCATCGTCATCGACGGCGGCAAGGTGGTGGCCGACGGCCCGCGCGACCGCATCATGGAAGCGCTGCAGAGCGGCCGGATCGCGAGGGCGGCATGAGCACGGAAATCGACACCGTCGCCCCGGCGCCTTTGCGGCCGCGCGATCGCCTGCGCGCGTTGCGCGCCGACCTCCGCGGCTGGCTCGCCGGCGCGCCCCTGAAGGACGGCGAGATCCCCGGCATGGACGTGTTCGAGCGCGACGCCACGGAGGTGATGTCGCACCAGCGCACGCATCGGGCCCAGAAGATCGCCCGCGCCGCCTGCGCCATCATCGTGTTGCTGGTCCTGTGGGCCGCGTTCGCCCGCGTCGACGAGGTCACCAAGGGCGACGGCCGCGTGGTGCCGTCGCGGCAGGTGCAGGTGCTGCAGTCGCTCGACGGCGGGGTGGGGGGGCAGGTCCTGGTGCACGAAGGCGACAAGGG
>JACMOG010000986.1 GCA_014378125.1 Vitreoscilla sp.
CGCGCGCATCACGGTATAGCGCGTGGTGATGTCGGTGATGCGGCCCTCGAAGCCGTCCACCTTCACGGTGTCGCCGATGCGCAGCGCGCGTTCGGCCAGGATCACGAAGCCGCTCACGTAGTTGGCCGCCAGCTTCTGCAGGCCCAGGCCGAGGCCGACGCCCAGCGCGCCGCCCAGCACCGACAGCGCGGTCAGGTCGATGCCCACGGCCGACAATGCCAGCAGCAGCCCGATGAACACGAGCAGCGCGCGCAACGCGTTCGACGCGGCCTTGCGCCACGACAGCTGCTGGCCCGTGGCGCCCTTGAGCAGCTTGGTCTCGATGGCGGACGACACCCACAGCGTCACCATCAGCACCACGCCGGCCACGATGGTGCCCTTCAGGATCGTGGCCAGGCTCATGGTGCCCGAACCCATCTTCCAGTGCACGTCGTCCAGCGCTTCCACGAACGACGGCAGCACGCCCGTGATCCACAGCACCACGCCGGCCCAGGCCAGCCAGGACACCGTCTTCTCGACCGCGCGCACCACCTGGGAATTGGGGAACGCCACGCGCATCACGCGCACCGTCAGCCGGATCACCAGCAGCGACAGCAGGATCGGCACCGCCACCTTGAACACGGCCAGCGGCAGGTGCAGCCGCGTGCACACGATGCGCGCCGCCCACACCAGGCCCAGCCACAGCGCCGGGAACAGCACGCCGTCGAAGATCTTGCGGCCGAAGACGATGGAGCCATGGCGCGGCACCGGGCCGCGCAGCAGTCGCGGGATGCCCCAGGCGATGGGGAAAGCCGCGGCGATCAGCAGCAGCGCGATGTAGGCGTAAGGCTGCCGCGCCTCCTGGATGAGGGCGACGAGCTCGGGCGAAAACCAGTTTTCCATGCGGCGATTGTGCGTGCAGTCACCACGCGCCGACGTTGGGCATGCTCGTCCACGGTTCGGCCGGCGCCAGCGCGGGCCCGTCCTGCAGCAGCTCGATGGAGATGAGGTCGGGCGAGCGCACGAAGGCCATGCGGCCGTCGCGCGGCGGACGGTTGATCAGCACGCCGTGATCCGCCAGGCGCTGGCAGGCGGCGTAGATGTCGGGCACCGCGTAGGCCAGGTGGCCGAAGTTGCGGCCGCCGGTGTAGGTCTCGGCCTCGCCGTTGGCGCCGGGCCAGTTGTACGTGAGCTCCACCTGCGCCTCGCTGTCGCCGGGCGCGGCCAGGAAGACGAGCGTGAACTTGCCGGCCTCGTTGTCCCGGCGCGCGAGCATGTCGAGTCCCAGGGCATCGCGCCAGAACCGCAGCGAAGCCTCGATGTCCGTCACGCGGACCATGGTGTGAAGGTATTTCATGCGCCCATTCTCGCGCGCTGGCGCACGTTGACAACTCGACTGCGGCGGGGGTGTCCGGATTGGATCCGAAAATGCGGTCGCACTGACTCAGCCGTGGCCCGTGTAGAACTCGCTGGCGATCTTCCAATGTCCCGACGCCTTCAGCAATTGCAGCGTTTTCCAACCCCAGCTCGTCCCCGCGGGGGAGGTGTTCACGAAGACCAGCGACACCTGGGCCAGCGGGCCATCCTGGGTGATGTGGATGTCCTGGAACTTCTGCGTGAAAGGCGGGCCGCCGAACACGCCACGCCGGAAGGCATCGTAGTGGTGGGTCGCGGCGGGGCCATCCGGGGCATCGATCGCCGAGTAGACGTCCGAGAAGGGGATCTGCTTGTCGAGCAGGAGCGTCTCGAACAATGCCTGGTCCTTCGTGGAGACGGACCGGGTATAGGTGTCCAACAAGGCTTCGATCGCCAGGCGATCCACGCCCGTGCTCTCGAAGCTCGAGGGAACGGATGTCGACGCTGCCTGCGCCTGGCAACATGGGGAGAGCGCGAGCAGCAGCGCCATCGCCGGCAGGAGCTTGCGAGTCATCGACCTACCCCCGCTGAAAGGCCTGTCCGGGCACGCCGGGTCCGCGAAAGGTAGGCGACGTCCAGAACACGTCCCGTGGTTCGGACAGGACGATCCGTCCAGAGCGATACGCGCATCAATTGCCACGTGCCGGGATCGAGTCCGACGTACGCGGTCTGCAGGCCCGGCTCGCCAGACAGGCCGTCCAGCGCCGCAAGCTCGTCATCGCGCAGCCTCTGCAGATCGACGTCGGGCGCCAGGCTGACAACTTCCTGCACCGCGATACCTGGGTTTCCCTCCACTGCAGGACCTTCGATGAAGGCGACCTCGTTCCAACGCTGCACGGCCGGTCGGCCGTAGTGGGCGGACATGGCCCGAAACGATTCGGATTGCAGGAAAGTCATCAGGCCATCCACCTCTCGCCAGAGATAGAACGGCGTGTATCGATTGGCCGTGCCGGGCGAGTTCCTGCCGACCAGGAAGGCCTTGTGATACAGACCCGGCAGCTCGTCGAAACGGGGCCCGATGTCGGCCGCGCGCGCCAGGATCGCGCCCATGTCGAAGTTGGCCGGAAAGTCGAATCCATACTGCATTGCAAACATGTCTTGCTCCTTGATATCCCTGCGCGCGTCCACAGCCGCGAGGGCCTCGTTCGAGGTGATCAAGTGTGCCGGGCTTGCCGGCAGTCGGTGAGCGACGGCCACGCAACGCAGCTGTGCGCGCCACGCAACGGCGCCGGCATCAGACGGTACCGATCAGGAAATCGATGAAGGCGCGAATCTTGTGAGGCAGGTGCGGCCCGGGCAGGTACAGCATCGAGACGTCGCGTCGGTAGGGAACGCCCAGGCACCAGTCCGACAGGACCTCCACCAGGCGCCCGCTCTCGAGCCCGTCGCGTGCCGAAAAATCCGGGATCAGGCCGATGCCGCCACCGGCTTGCGCGGTGGCGGCGATCGCGATGCTGTTGTTGAGCGTGACGCGCGACAGCGCACGGAGAGAAGCTTGCGCGCGGCCAGCCCGGGCGGCAGTTCATCGGCAATCCGGATCGCCAGGTCGACGCCGTCTTCGATCAAGTCGACTGGCCGGTCGATCAGCGTGACGCGCAGATCGACCTCCGGGGTCGCGTCCATGAACCCTGCCAGGCGGGGCGCCAGCCACAGTTGTCCGAACGCCACCGGCGCGGACACCCGCAACGTGCCGCGCGGCGCCGCACGAAACTGGTTGGCCAACGATTGAACGCCTTGCGCGGTGGCCGCGATGGTGGTGCAGGCGGCAAACACCTGCTCGCCGATCTCGGTGGGCGCGATCGCGCGCGTCGTGCGGTGAAGCAGCCGCGCGCCGAGATGCTTCTCGAGTCGTGCCACGCTCCGGCTCACTGACGATGCCTCCAGGCCCAGATGGCGAGCGGCCGCGGAGAAGCCACCGCGCTCGACGACTTGCGCGAAGACCATCATTTCGTTGAGCATCTTCATGGACGTGTCTCGATCGCCCTCCCCCAGTCTGACATCGGCCGATGAATTGGCCCCGGTCATATTATCTTCACGATGACAGGGGAAGTCTTCGTTGCCTCGATCGTCGATCGAGCGTGCGATCGCACGTCGTGCAGGTGAAGCCACGTCCACGCCTCGTTCAAGCGCGCCACCGACGCCGGCGATGGACCATTGCCCGCCGCAGGCCTGAAGTCGGGCGCGCCGGTCCAGCGCACGGCGGACACCACTCCGGCGAGGCGCCGCGCATCACGCAGCCGCGGGCTGTCGGGATGCTGTGTCGCCAGGTCGGCGAGCGCCGGACGGGCGGCCGTGGCGGCGGCGTCGGCGCGGCCGAGCGCGGCCAGTACCTCGGCGCGCCGCAGGCGGGAGTCGGCGCGCTCGACGGGCGAGGCGAACGGCGGCGCCGGACTCGCGCTGTCGCCCAGCGCCAGGGCCGCGGCCGCGCCGGCCCGGTCGCCCTGGCGCGCCACGGCCAGCGCCTCGAGCTCGGCCGCCGTCCTGAAGGCACTGCCGGTGGCCGCGTGCTGTTGTTGGAGCAACTCGCGCAATGCCTTCGCCGTAGCGGCGGCCGCCTTGGCGTCGCCCGACCCCAGTTGCGCCGTCGCGATCGCCAGCTCCAGGCGAACCCAAAGCGCCGTGGGCTGCCCGGGATTGGGCCATTTCTGGCGCATGGCGACCAGCAGGGCCAGCG
>JACMOG010000987.1 GCA_014378125.1 Vitreoscilla sp.
GGCCATCGGCCTGGGCACGCTGTTCGGCGGCTGGCGCATCGTCAAGACCATGGGCCAGCGCATCACCACGCTCAAGCCCGTGGGCGGCTTCTGCGCCGAGTTCGGCGGCGCCATCACGCTGTTCACCGCATCGATGCTGGGCGTGCCGGTGTCCACCACGCACACCATCACCGGCGCCATCGTCGGCGTGGGCACCGTGCGCGGCGCCTCGGCCGTGCGCTGGGGCGTGGCGGGCAACATCGTGTGGGCGTGGATCTTCACGATTCCCGCGGCGGGCCTCGTGGCCGGCGTGTTCGCGGCGCTGAGCGGCTTTCTTTTCTAGGCCCAGTCCAAGTTGCCCGGTCATCCTGCGACTGCGCGCAGCATGACGGGGTAGCAGGCTGCGACTGCGCGCGGGATGACGGCTTGTTCAGGCCGTTGCGGCCGCCTGCGGCGCCCGACGCCGCCCACCCACGCGCCCAGTGCGTTGCCGAGGTTGAACGCGGCGATGTCGAAGCTCGAGGCCAGCGTGGCCCCGGCGCCGTCGGCCTTGGAGAGCACCCACATCTGCAGCGGCGCCACCGTGGCGAAGGCCGCCACGCCCAGCAGGCCGACGAACACCACCGTCATCGCGTGGCTGTGCAGCACCAGCCCGAGGCCGGCGAGCACCAGCGCGAGGGCCACGAGCGAGCCCAGCACCGTGGCCTCCAGCCGGCGGTCGGCCAGCTTGCCGCCCAGGATGTTGCCCACCACCTGCCCGCCGCCGAACACCAGCAGGATGGGCGGCACGGCGGCCTTGTCGAAGCCGGCCAGCTGCGTGAGCAGCGGCGCCACGTAGGTGAACACGGCGAACACGCCCCCGTAGCCCAGCACCGTGGTGAGCAGGCCCAGCAGCACGGGGCGGCGAGCGTCGTCGAGCTCGGCGGCTTCTCGGCGGCGGCGCGCGCGCTGACGCTCACACCGTCGGCGGTGAGCAAGCTGGTGGCGCGCCCCGAGGCCCGGCTTAGCGTGCGCCTGCCCAATCGGCCGACGCGCCAGGTGCAGCTCACCGCCGAAGGCAGCGTGTTCTACGAGCGCAGCGTGCGCGTGCTGGTCGACATGCGCAGCCTCAACGGCTGGCCGCTGATGGACTGCGGCAAGCTCGTCACCGTGCCGGCCGTGGGCAACACGCAGGTGAGCGACGGCGCCTCGCTGCAGCGCCTGGCCGTGGCCGGCCTGGGCCTGGCCCGGCTGGCGCTGTTCCACGCGCGTGACGACTTGGCCGCGGGCCGCCTGGTGCCCGTGCCGGAGGCGTTCAATCCCGGCGACCTGGAGGAGATCCACGCGGTCTTCCTGGGCCACGGCGGCTGGGTGCCGGCCCGCGTGCGCGCGCTTCTCGACTTCCTGGTCGAGAACGTGAAGATCGAATAGGGGGGTCTGCCCCCGACGGGGGCCACACCCCGATCGCAAGGAGGAGCCCCAATGAAAAAACGCCCCGGGTGGGGCGTTGTTCGATCAGGGGCGTCCCGATCAGCGGGTTCTGGCCGCGTTCGGGGCCGGACCCCGACGAATTACTTGCGCGTCGTCTTCTTGACGGCCGGGGCCACCTGGTCGATGACGGTCGACAGCGCGGTGTGCGCCGAGTCGACGCCCGACTTCAGGCCCTTGGCCAGCGGCGCAAAGGCGTCGGGCTGCGGCAGCTTGGAGGCCGTCGCGTCGAGGGCGGCGTGGAACTGCGAGACGCCCAGGTCGGCCGATTCGCGCAGCTGGTCGCCGGCGAGCGTCAGGCCCGTCTTGGCGTTGGTCTTGATCAGTTCGACGGCGGCTTGCGGGTCCTTGATGCCGGTGAACGACTTGAGGGCGGCTTCGGTGGCCAGGCGGCTCTCTTCGAAATGCTTCTTGCCGAGGTCGGCCCAGGCTTGCATCTGGTCCATGACCGGGCGCAGGCTGGCCTGCATCGCTTCGGGCGTGAACTTCTCGCTGCCCGGGAACGTGGGGAGGGACGGGAAGGCGAAGGCGGTGGTGGTCATGGAGGTCTCCGGTTGATGGTGCAATGCAGCAATTCTAATCGAATCATGCTGCGGTGCAACATCGAAATTAGGGGAGTGCCTCCAAGGAAGTCGTCCTCCTCCACCCGCTCGAGCGTGGCCAGCAGCTCGCGCAGCGTGA
>JACMOG010000988.1 GCA_014378125.1 Vitreoscilla sp.
CCACGCTGCGCCAGCTGGCGCTCGCGGCCATCGACCAGACCACGTTCTATCCCGAGAACGGCAAGGTGCGCCTGCGCGACATGATCACGGGCCGTCCCGACTGGTGCATCAGCCGCCAGCGCAGCTGGGGCGTGCCGATCCCGTTCTTCCTGCACAAGGATTCGGGCGAGCTGCATCCGCGCACGATGGAGATCCTCGACCAGGCCGCCGAGATCGTCGAGGCCGGCGGCATCGAGGCCTGGAGCCGCGTGACGACCGAGGAGATCCTCGGCGCCGAAGACGCGCCCCAGTACACGAAGTCGACCGACATCCTCGAGGTGTGGTTCGACTCCGGCTCCACGTTCTTCCACGTGCTGCGCGGCACGCACAAGGGCACGCCGGAGCATCCGGGCTTCCATTCCGACGGCCCCGAGGCCGACCTGTACCTGGAGGGCCACGACCAGCATCGCGGCTGGTTCCACTCGGCGCTGCTGCTCGCCTGCGCGCTGTACGGCCGCGCGCCGTATCGCGGCCTGCTCACCCACGGCTTCACCGTGGACAGCAAGGGCATCAAGATGAGCAAGTCGCTGAAGAACGGCATCGAGCCGCAGGCGGTGAGCGACAAGCTGGGCGCAGAGATCATCCGCCTGTGGGTGGCCGCGTCCGACTATTCGGGCGACATCGCCGGCGACGACAAGATCCTGGCCCGCGTGGTGGACGGCTACCGCCGCATCCGCAACACGCTGCGCTTCCTGCTGGCCAACGTGAGCGACTTCGACCACGCCACCGACGCGGTGCCGCTGGAAGACCTGCTCGAAATCGACCGCTACGCCCTGGCGCGCGCCGCGCAGCTGCAGGCCGACATCCTGCAGCACTTCCAGGTGTACGAGTTCCACCCGGTGGTGTCCAAGCTGCAGATCTACTGCTCGGAAGACCTGGGCGCGTTCTACCTCGACGTGCTGAAGGATCGCCTGTACACCACCGCGCCGAAGTCGTTCGCGCGCCGCTCGGCGCAGACGGCGCTGTGGCACATCACGCACGCGATGCTGCGCTGGATGGCGCCGATGCTCAGCTTCACGGCCGAAGAGGCGTTCCCTGTCTTCGCGCCGGGCGCGTCGTTCTCCATCTTCACCGAGACCTTCTGGCACCTCGAGTCGGGCGACGCCGCGCTGCTGGCCAAGTGGGATCGCGTGCACGCCATCCGCGAGGCCGCCAACAAGGCCATCGAGGAGGTGCGCAAGGCCGGAGGCGTGGGGTCGTCGCTGCAGGCCGAGCTGGTGATCGCGGCCAACGCCGAGGATCGGGCGCTGCTGGCCTCGCTGGGCGACGACCTGAAGTTCGTCACCATCACGTCCGCCGTGACGGTGGTGGAAGGCGACGGGCTGGTGGTCAGCGTCACGCCGTCGACATCGCCCAAGTGCGAACGCTGCTGGCACTGGCGCCCCGACGTGGGCGCCGATGCGGCGCACCCGACGATCTGCGGGCGTTGCACCGCCAACCTGTTCGGCACGGGCGAGGTTCGCTCCATAGCGTAAGGGGTCTGGCATCTCCCGCGTACTCGCGGGCAATGCCTGACCCCTCGGTCAGTTCAACTTCCACACGTATTCGACGTCCGCCGTGCCGCCCACGGCGCGGCCGGCCTCGTCGGTGCCCGCCGTCACCGGGCATTGCGCCAGCGCGTCGGCGGCGGCCTTGTCCATCAGGCGGTGTTCGCGCGTGGGGCCGGCGGACTGCAGGATCTGCGCCGCGCCGACGTGGCCCAGGGCGTCCACGGTGAAGCGGATCCTCGACACGCCGGTGGCGCCGGCGCGCTGCGCCGCGGGGGGGTAGACCGGCCGGCAGCCCAGGGCACCGGCGTTCAGCACGGCGGGACGCGCCGCGGGGTGCGTGAGGGGCGCCACGGGCAGGTCGGCGCGCGCGATCACGGCGGGCGGATCCACCGGCGGGTGGTTGTCGGCCGGCACCACCTGCAGCGTCGGCTCCGGGCGATCCACGTCG
This sequence comes from Vitreoscilla sp., assembly GCA_014378125.1. The sequence goes on from JACMOG010000988.1 coordinate 1,978, forward strand.
ATCACCGGCAGCGGCGCCTGCAGTTGCAGCCTGATCTGCGTCGCTTGCGGCAGGACAGTCGGCTTGGGCTCCACCTTCACCACCGGCTTCAGCGGCTCCAGGTTGATGGGCGGCGGCTCCATCGGCGGGCTCTTCAGGCGCGCCGACAGCAGCGCCGCGGCCACCAGCACGTGCAGGCCCACGACGATCATGAGTCCCACCGGGTGGCGGTCGGTGCGACGCTGCGAAAGGGCGAAGTTCATGCGGAGTCCTCCAGGTTGGCCAAAGGGCGCGGTGTCCGGATCGGCTCGGAAACCACGTTCAATCTCGATGAAACGTGCCGGAAGTCGAAAGGGGGTGACCGGCGCTTTCAGTTTTATGCGAGCGATGCCGCTTCGGTCAATGCGGAGACGCCACTTTTTTCATACGTTTGCTAACAGCCTGCAAGCGCTCGACAACGGCTAAAGTAGCTGCTTTTGCGCGGAGTCAATCCCGCGCATGCCTCCCCGCATCCCGACCCCCTCGTCCAGCGTCTCCATGGCATCCCGTTCCCTCTCCCGTTCCTCCAGCGCCGGCCCCGCCGTGTGGCTTTGGCTGGGCATCGCGCTCGTCGTGGTGCTGCTAGACCAGTTCGCCAAGATTTTGATCGTGGGCGACTTCCGCCTGGGCGAGAGCCGCGCGGTCACCTCCTTCTTCGACGTGGTGCGTCTCGAGAACACCGGCATGGCCTGGTCGCTGCTGGCCAACGCCGGCGGCTGGCAGCGCTGGTTCTTCATCGCCTTGGCGCTCGGCGCGTCGGGCTTCATGCTGTACTTGCTGATGCGCAACGGGTCGCAGAAGCTGTTCTCCTTCGCCATCGCCATGGTGATGGGCGGGGCCGTGGGCAACGTCATCGACCGCGTGGTGCGCGGCGCGGTGGTCGACTTCATCTCGCTGCACTGGCACCAGTCCTACACCTTCCCGGCCTTCAACCTGGCCGACAGCGCCATCACGCTGGGCGCCATCTGCCTGGTGCTCGACGAGCTGCGGCGCGTCCGCAAGGGGTGATGATGGCCCGCCGCCCGCCCCGTCCCCTCCTCGCGAGCGCCGCCCTCCTCCTGTTCGCACTCACCTCGGCCGGCGCGCGGGCCGCGTTGCCGGCCGGGTTCGCGGCCAACGACCTGGAGGCGCTCACCAGCGTCGAGCTGCGCGAACGCATCGCCCACGGCAGCACCACCGTCATCGTGCCCATCGGCGGCACCGAGCAGAACGGCGCCCACATGCTGCTGGGCAAGCACAACGTGCGCGCCCCCGTGCTGGCCGACCGCATCGCCGACGCCCTCGGCAACGCCATCGTCGCGCCCACCATCGCCTACGTGCCCGAAGGCAGGATCCACACGCCC
>JACMOG010000989.1 GCA_014378125.1 Vitreoscilla sp.
CAGCTCGGGGTCGCCCATCAGCGAGCGGCACAGCGCCAGCATCTGCTGCTCGCCGCCCGAGAGCACGCCGGCCTCGGTGTGCTGGCGTTCGCGCAGGCGCGGGAACATCGTGTACATGTCCTCGAAGGTCCAGCGTGGCGACCTGGCGCCCGACTTCTGCCCGAGCTGCAGGTTCTGGTGCACCGTCAGCCGCGGGAAGATGTCGCGGTTCTCGGGCACGTAGGCGATGCCGCGGTGCGCGATCTCGTAGGGCTTCAGGCCCGCCAGCGACGCGCCCTTCCACGTGGCCGTGCCCTGCGTGTCGACGAGGCCCATCACCGCCTTGGCCGTGGTGGAGCGGCCCGAGCCGTTGCGGCCCAGCAGCGCGACGATCTCGCCCGGGGCCACCTGCAGCGTGACGCCGTGCAGCACGTGGCTCTTGCCGTAGAACGCGTGGAGCCTGTCGAGCTGCAGCATCACGCGCCTCCGTGCGCGTCGACGGCGCCCAGGTAGGCCTCCTGCACGCGCGGATCCGCGCGCACGCCCTCGGGGGTGTCGAAGGCGATGACCTCGCCGTAGACCAGCACCGCGATGCGGTCGGCCAGGCCGAAGACCACGCCCATGTCGTGTTCCACCGTCAGCAGCGTCTTGCCCACCGTCACGTCGCGGAGCAGCTGCACGAAGCGGCGCGTCTCGCTCTGGCTCATGCCGGCGGTGGGCTCGTCCAGCAGCAGCACGTCGGCGCCGCCGGCGATGGTCAGGCCGATCTCCAGGGCGCGCTGCTCGGCGTAGGTGAGGTTCATGGCCAGCACGTCGCGGCGGCGCTCCAGCTGCAGCATCGCCATCAGTTGCTCCGCGCGCTCGTTGGCGTCGCGCAGGCTCGCCAGGAAGCGCCAGAACGCGTAGCGATAGCCCAGCGACCACAGCACTGCGCAGCGCAGGGTCTCGAATACCGACAGGCCCGTGAACAGGTTGCTCACCTGGAAGCTGCGCGCCAGGCCCTGGCGGTTGATGCGGTGCGGCGCCAGGCCGTCGATGCGCGCGCCGTCCAGCAGGATCTCGCCCGAGCTGGGAGCGAAGCGCCCGCTGATGAGATTGAACAGCGTCGACTTGCCCGCGCCGTTGGGCCCGATGAGCGCGACGCGTTCGCCCGCGTTCACGGCCAGCGTGGCGCCGCGGATGATCTCGGTCTTGCCGAAGCGCTTGCGCACGTCGCGCAGCTCGAGCGCGATGCGCGTCGGCGCGTCGGCGGTGCGCGCCTGCGCCACGCGGTCCGCGACGTCCGTCATGCGCCGCCCCTTCGCTTGAGCTCGCGCTCGATCTCGGCCTGCGCCGCGTCCCAGCGCACGCGCAGGCGCCGCCGCGCGGTCTCGAACGCCGCGGCGCCCACGGCCAACAGCAGCGCCGCGCCGATCCAGGCGGGAGCGCCCTTCGCGTTCAAGCTGACGCCGCCGAACTTCATCACGGGCCCCAGTGCTTCGTTGGGCTGCAGGTGGTAAAGCATCTCGACCATCGCGCTCGCGCCCGCGAACGCGACCGCGCCCGCGAGCGCCAGGGCGAGATACCCCGGCAGCAGCGCGCGCAGCCTGCCGAACGCGGCGAGCCGCAGGTTGGCCAGCACCAGGCCGGCCACGCCGGCGGGCGCGTACATCACCATCAGCACGAAGACGAGGCCCAGGTACAGCAGCCAGGCCTTGGTGAGCTCCGACAACACCACCGTGGCCAGCACCATCAGCACGCCGCCGATGATGGGGCCGAAGAACGCCGTGGAGCCGCCCAGGAACGTGAACAGCAGGTAGGCGCCGGAGCGCTGGGCGCCCACGACCTCGGCGGTGGCCAGCTCGAAGTTGATGCCGGCGAGTCCGCCCGCGATGCCGGCGAACAGGCCCGCGATCATGAACGCGAACCAGCGCACGCGTTGCGTGTCGTAGCCGATGAAGGCCACGCGCTCCGGGTTGTCGCGCACCGCGTTGAGCATGCGGCCCAGCGGCGTGCGCGTGAAGGCGAACATCAGCGCCGTGCACACGAAGCAGTAAAGCGCGATGAGCCAGTACACCTGGATCTGCGGGCCGAAGCTGACGCCCAGCACCGCGGGCGGCACCACGCGGTTGGTGCTGACGCCGGCCTCGCCGCCGAAGAACTCGGGCAGCATCAGCGACATCGAATACACCAGCTCGCCGATGCCCAGCGTGATCATCGCGAACGTGGTGCCCGACTTGCGCGTGGTGACGAAGCCGAACAACGCCGCGAAGAACAGCCCGGCCAGGCCGCCCACCAGCGGCACCAGGCCGACCGGCAGGTGCAGCGATCCGTCGCCCACCTTGTTGAGCGCGTGCACCGCCAGGAACCCGCCCAGGCCGCTGTACACCGCATGCCCGAAACTGAGCATGCCGCCCTGGCCCAGCAGCATGTTGTACGACAGGCAGGCGATGATGGCGATGCCCATCTGCGACAGCAGCGTCTGAGACAGGCTGCTGGAGAAGACGACCGGGGCCAGCAGCAGCAACGACGCATAGCCGCCCCACACGAGCCAGCGCCCCACGTTGTGCGGCCGGAAATGGAACGACGACTCAATCATCGCGGGTCCCGAAGAGGCCGCGCGGCCGCACGATCAACACCACCACCAGCAGCAGGTACGGCAGGATGGGCGTCACCTGGGCCAGCGTCAGCTTCATCACCGGATACGCCAGGCTGTCGGGCGACACCACCCAGCCGAGCCGCGAGGCCGCGTCAACGAGCGACTTGTCCACCGTGAGCGGCACCGTCTGCAGCAGCCCGATCAGCAACGAGCCCACGAACGCGCCCACCAGGGAGCCGGTGCCGCCGACGACCACCACCACGAACAGGATGGAGCCGACCGACGCCGCCATGGCCGGCTCGGTGACGAAGGTGGTGCCGCCGATGACGCCGGCCAGGCCCGCCAGCGCGCAGCCGGCGCCGAACACCAGCATGAACACGCGCGGCACGTTGTGCCCCAGCGCCTCGGCCATCTCGGGATGCGTGAGCGCCGCCTGGATCACCAGCCCGACGCGCGTGTGGCGCAGCAGCAGCCACAATGCCAGCAGCATCAGCAGCGCCACGAACATCATGAACGCGCGGGTGGCCGGAAACGTGCTGCAGACGGCGTGCGCACACGCGGCCGCATCGGCGCGGCCGTAAACCAGCGACAGCCCGGTGGCCGCCCTCGGCCCCAGCGTGACCGCCGGCTGCGCCAGCCCCGCCGGCGGATCGAAGGCCACCGGCGCCCGGCCCCACACCACCTGCACCACCTCGAGGATGAGGTAGCTGAGGCCGA
>JACMOG010000990.1 GCA_014378125.1 Vitreoscilla sp.
ATGGCGCTGTGCGTCGCGTTGAGGATGCGGATCTTGGCCTCCTCGTAGGGCTGCACGTCGTCGGTCATCTCCACGCCCACGCGTTCCCATTCCGGGCGGCCGTTGGCGAATCGATCCTCGATCACCCACTGGATGAACGACTCGGCCATCAACGGCGCCTGGTCGTCCCAGCCGGCCTGGGCGCGGATGCGCGCCATCACCTCGGGCGTGGGACGCGGCGTGATGCGGTCGACCATCGCGTTGGGGCAGGTGGTGTTCGCGTCCATCCAGGCCAGCAGCGCCGCGTCGCCGGACGCGCCGATGAAGGCGCGCAGGTTCTTGCGGAAATGGTCGCCGTTGTGGCGCAGGTTGTCGCAGTTCATGAACGTGAGCGCACCCGCGTTCGCGGCGCGGCGCGCGCGCAGGATGGCCGCGGTCACGCCGTAGATGGTGAGCATCGTGGTGCCGCCCAGGTCGCTCACCACTTCGGGGTGCTTCAGGTCGAGCTCGCCCTGGTGGTCGAGCGCGTAGCCGGCCTCGGTGACGGTGAACGACACGATGCGCGTGAGCGGATCGGCGCCCAGCGCGAGCACGCGCGCGAGCGTGGGCTCGTACGCGATCACCTCGCTGATCGACGTGATCTTCTCGAGCACGCGCTCGCCGTGCGGCGACACCGTCTCCAGCGTGTAGGCGCCGCCCTGGCGCTGCAGCGCGGCGATGGTGTCGGCCATGTCGGGGCGCAGGTTCGCGCCGGCGCACTGCCAGCGCGTGTCGCCCGATTGCATCAGGCGGTGCATGTAGACCGCCTGGTGCGCGCGATGGAACGAGCCCAGGCCCAGGTGCAGCAGGCGCAGGCGCTCGGGAGGCGTCGAGGTCATGGCGATTCTTTTCAGAGAGAAGGAGAGGAGTTCAGTGAGCGGCCGCGATGAGCTTGCCGCCCTCGTCGAACCAGTGCAGGTGGCCCAGCTCCACGTCGACGCCGACGTTGTCGCCGGCCACCAGCGTGGTGCGGCTGTTCTGGCGCAGCACGATCTGCGCGCCGCGTGGCGTGTGGAGATACACGAGCGTCTCGGCGCCCAGTGCCTCGACCAGTTCGACCTGGGCAACGATCTGGCCCTGGCCGGCAGGCGTCAGGCGCAGGTCTTCCGGGCGGATGCCCACGAAGGCCGCGTTCGACACCGCCACGCTGGCCGGCGGCAGCTCCGCGCGCTCCACCACGTTCATCTGCGGCGTGCCGATGAACTGCGCCACGAAGCGGTTGGCCGGCTTGTCGTACAACGCCAGGGCCGAGCCCACCTGCTCGATGGCGCCGTCGCGCAGCACGACCACCTGGTCGGCCAGCGTCATGGCCTCCACCTGGTCGTGCGTGACGTAGATGGTGGTGGCGCCCAGCTCGCGGTGCAGCTTGGCGATCTCCACGCGGGTCTGGCCGCGCAGCGCGGCGTCGAGGTTGGACAGCGGCTCGTCGAACAGGAACACCTTGGGCTCGCGCACGATCGCGCGCCCGATGGCCACGCGCTGGCGCTGGCCGCCCGGCATCTCGCGCGGCAGGCGCTTGAGGTAGGGCCCGAGGTTGAGGATCTCGGCGGCGCGGTCGACCTTCTTCTTGATCACCGCGGGGTCGGCCTTGGCCAGCCGCAGCGCGAAGCTCATGTTCTCGGCCACGGTCATGTGCGGGTACAGCGCGTAGCTCTGGAAGACCATCGCCAGGTCGCGTTGCGCCGACGGCAGCCGCGTGATGTCGCGGCCGTCCAGGTGGATGCTGCCCGCGTTGAGCGTCTCGAGTCCGGCGATGAGGCGCAGCAGCGTCGACTTGCCGCAGCCCGAAGGCCCCACGAACACGGTGAACTGCTTCTGTTCGATGGCCAGGTCGATGCCCTTGATCGTCTTGACTTCGCCGAACTGCTTCTCGACGCCCTTGAGTTCCAGGAATGGCATGTCTCTCTCCTTCTCTCTTTACTTGACCGCACCGAAGGTGAGGCCTTGGACGAGTTGCTTCTGGCTGAACCAGCCGAACACCACGATGGGTGCGATGGCCAGCACCGACGCCGCGGACAGCTTCGACCAGAACAGGCCCTCGGGGCTGGAGTACGACGCGATCAGCGCGGCCAGCGTGCCCGCGTTGGCGGCGGTGAGGTTGAGCGACCAGAACGCCTCGTTCCACGCCAGCACCAGGCACAGCAGCCCGGTGGAGGCGATGCCGCCCATGGCCAGCGGCAGGATCACGTGGCGGAACTCGGTCAGCAGCGAGGCGCCGTCCATGCGCGCGGCCTCGAGGATCTCGGGCGGGATGTCCTTGAAGTGCGAGTACAGCATCCACACCATGAGCGGCAGGTTGCCGAGCATGAAGATCACCACCAGCGCGAAGGTGGTGTCCAGCAGGTGCAGGCTCTGCGCGATCACGTACACGGGCACCAGCGCGCCCACCGCCGGCATCATCTTGGTGGACAGCATCCACATCAGGATCTGCTTGGTGCGCTTGCTGGGAAAGAACGCCATCGAGTACGCCGCCGGCGCCGCGATGAGCAGGCCCAGCAGCGTGGAGACCACGCTCGTGACAAGCGAGTTCTTCGCGTACAGCAGGTAGTCGCTGCGCTCCTGCACATGGGTGTAGTTGTCGAGCGTGGGCGTGAAGATCCAGATCGACGGCACCGCGATGGCCTGCAGCTCGGTCTTGAACGACGTCACCAGCATGAACAGGATGGGGAAGAACAGGATCAGCGCCACGAGCCACGCCGCGATGCTGCGAAGCGCGAGCGCCACCTTGATGCCGGTTTCGGAAGTGAAGTCCATGATCAGCGGTCCATGTTCTTGCCGACGAGGCGGATGAGGAACGCCGCGGCGATGTTGGCCAGCAGCACCGCGAACAACGCGCCGGCCGAGGCCACGCCCACGTCGAAGCCCAGCAGCGCCTGCTTGAAGATCAGGTAGGCGATGTTGGTGGAGGCGTCACCCGGGCCGCCGGCCGTGGTCGTCGAGATCTCGGCGAACACGCTCAGCAGGAAGATCATCTCGATCATCACCACCACGGCGATCGAACGCGCCAGGTGCGGCAGCACGAGAAAGCGGAACTGCTGCAGCCACGTGGCGCCGTCCATGCGCGCCGCCTCGAGCTGCTCGCGGTTCATGCCCTGCAGCGAGGTGATGAAGATGAGGATGGCGAACGGCAGCCACTGCCAGGCCACCATGATGATGACGGACAGCAGCGGCCAGTCGCTGAGCCAGTCGACGGGCGTGAGCCCGAACGCGCGCCACACCTGCGCCAGCACGCCGTAGATCGGATTCATCATCATGTGCTTCCACAGAAGCGCATTGACGGTGGGCATCACGAAGAACGGCGAGATCAGCAGCACCCGCACGATGCCCTGGCCCGGGAAGGGCTCGTTCACGAGCAGCGCGATCAGGATGCCCATCACCACCGTGATGAGGATCACGCTGCCCAGCAACAGCAAGGTGTTGATGATCGCCGTGCCGAACGACGGGTCGGTGACGAAATAGCGGAAGTTCTCGAGCCCGACGAACGCGTGCGCGCCCGGCTCCATCAGGTTGTAGTGGATGACCGAGAAATAGAGGGTCATCGCCAGCGGAACGACCATCCAGAGGAAGAGCGAACCGACGGCAGGCACGAGCAGCAGCCGCGTGATGGACTTCATGGCAGGCTTTCTTGTTGCGGGCACGGGGGCGTGGCTACGAAGGCGCATGGCCCCCGTGCTGGCCGGGGTCAGGCTCCGAAGATGCTCGCGCCCGGCGCGTGGATCCTGCGACTTCGCGCAGGATGACTCGCTTCGCGAGTCACTTGTAGTAGCCGGCCTTCTTCATCTCGCGATCGGTCGCGACCTGCGAGGCCTTGAGCGCCGCGTCCACGGTCTCCTTGCCGGCCAGCGCCGCGCTCATCTGCTGGCCCACGTTCACGCCGATCGACTGGAACTCGGGGATCGTCGCGAACTGCACGCCCGTGTACGGGCTCTTGGGCAGCGTGGAGTCCAGCGGGTTGGCGCTGTCGATCGCGGCCTTCTCGGCGGCGGCGAACACGGCGGCCTTCTGGAACTCCGGGTTCGCGTAGGTGGAGGCGCGCGTGCCGGTGGGCACGTGGGCCCAGCCCTCTTCCTTGGCCACCAGCTGGATGTACTGCTTCGACGTCGCCCAGTTCACGAACTTCTGCGCCGCGGCCGCGTTCTTCGTGCTGGCCGGCACCGCCAGCGCCCACGCCCACAGCCAGTTCGCGCCCTTGGTCGTGACCTGCGACGGCGCCTGCGCGAAGGCCACCTTGTCGGCCACCTTGCTCTGCTTCGGATCGGTGATGAAAGACGCCGCGATGGTGGCGTCCA
>JACMOG010000991.1 GCA_014378125.1 Vitreoscilla sp.
AGGCGGTGGCCGACAACCAGCCCGCGCACGACGACGGCGGCGTGGGCGCCTGCGGCGGCGGCACGGGCACCGGAGGCACCGGCGGCGGGTTGACGGTGCAGCTGGTGGTCACCGTCCAGGGTTGGCCCGTGCCGGTGGCGCCGCTGCTGGTGGCGGGGTCGTTGCCTTGCGTCCACCAGTTGGCCTTGTAGGTCTGGCCGTTTTCGGTGACGGTATCGCCGGCCACGTAGGCCGTCGCGGCGGTCCAGGGTTGGCAGGTGGTGGCGTGGGCGCCGGCGGACGCCAGCGAGGCGGCGGCAACGGCCGCCGACAACACCGCCAGGCGTTCGAGTTTCTTGCGCAGGTCGGGTGCGCGAAGGGATTGAGACATGTCGGGCTTTCCTGGTTGTGGACCGGCGCGACGCGGAACGGAGGGCCGGTGCGCGCAAGTCTCGGCGCCGACCTCGATTCGCTGGTTAGGTAAAACCAGTACAAGACCAGTAACCAATCCCCGGACTTTCAACTGGAATGTAAGAGTGGCCGAACAAGATTCCGTTTCGGCCGAACTAGGGGGATTCCGACTGGACAGGACACGTCGGCGAGACGCGCCTCGCCGACGCACCGTGCACTTTCACCACGGGCAGTACCAAAAGACTACCAATGCACCTTGACGAGGCCAATATACCCGGTCCAGGGGATGGCGAACGCCCCAATCCTTCGCAGCCTGCGCTGCGCGATCGCGCGATTCCGCGCGGCGTCAGACGGCGTGGTTGTCGATGCCGATCTTGCGCGTCTGCGCGTTCCACGAGACATCGATCTCGATGTGGTCCTCGGGGGACACCAGGGCATAGCTCCAGGAGCCGTTGGCCTTCAGCAAATCGAGGCACAGCGCTTGGAGCCTCGCGGCGTTGGGCTCGGTCTGCGGATCGAACGGGAAAGCCACCTCGAAGGTCGCGTGACGATAGCGCACGGTCACCGACTTCAGCGTGACCTTGTATTTCGCGAACACCGCCTTGGTCGGATGCTGCCAGTGCGCGATGTCCGTGACGACCGTCGCCGGTTGCGATGCGGCGCTCGCCGCACCCGTGATCGGGTTCGCGGGACGCGCCGGCTCCTCCGCGCGGGAGCATGCCGCGACCAGCGCGAGCGTGGAAAGCGCCGTCACGGGCGCGATCCTCAGGAGTTTCATGCGCGCCATCGTGGCATTCTGCGCGACCTTGCGGACATGGGAAAATCACGACTTCAATGAAGACCACGGTAGCCGTCCGCACCCTCTGCGAGTTCACGGCCAAGCTCGGCGATCTCGACTTGCGCTTCACCCCCTCGGCCACCGCGCTGGAGGGCATGGCGGGCCACGCCATGGTCGCCGCGCGCCGGGGCGAGTCGTACGAACACGAGGTGTGGCTCAAGGGCGAGTACCGCGACATCGCGGTGCGCGGCCGCGCCGACGGCTTCGACCCGGAGGCGGGGCGGCTGGACGAGGTGAAGACCTACCGTGGCGACCTCCACGCGATGCCCGGCAACCGGCGCGCGCTGCACTGGGCGCAGGCCAAGTGCTACGGCGCGCTGCTGTGCGCCGAGCGCGGGCTGGCGCAGTTGAAGGTGGCGCTGGTCTACTTCGACGTCGGTTCGCAGGACGAGACCACGCTGGTGGAGACCCATTCCGCCGCCGACCTGCGTGCCTTTCTCGAGCTGCAGTGCGACCGCTATCGCGCATGGGCCGAGCAGGAGTCGGCGCATCGCGCCGCCCGCGACGCGGCGCTGTCCGGCCTGGCGTTCCCGTACGCCACGTTCCGCACGGGCCTGCGCCAGCTCGCCGAGGAC
>JACMOG010000992.1 GCA_014378125.1 Vitreoscilla sp.
CGCGCGCAGTACATCCGCGTGATGTTCGCGGAGATCACGCGCCTGCTCAACCACCTGATGTGGCTGGGCGCGCACGCGCTCGACTGCGGCGCCATGAACGTGCTGCTGTACGCGTTCCGCGAGCGCGAAGACCTGTTCGACCTGTACGAGGCCGTCTCCGGAGCCCGCATGCACGCGGTGTACTTCCGTCCGGGTGGCGTGTACCGCGACCTGCCGGACACCATGCCGCAGTACAAGGCCTCGCGCATCCACAACGCCAAGGCCATCTCGCGCATGAACGAGAACCGCCAGGGCACGATGCTCGACTTCATCGACGACTTCTGCCGCAAGTTCCCGGGCCGCGTCGACGAGTACGAGACGCTGCTCACCGAGAACCGCATCTGGAAGCAGCGCACCGTGGGCATCGGCGTGGTCACGCCCGAGCGCGCGAAGAACCTCGGCTTCACCGGCCCGATGCTGCGCGGCTCCGGCATCGAATGGGACCTGCGCAAGACGCAACCCTACGACGTCTACGCCAGGATGGATTTCGACGTGCCCGTGGGCGTCAACGGCGACGTCTACGACCGCTACCTGGTGCGCGTGCAGGAAATGCGCGAGGCCAACAAGATCATCCAGCAGTGCAGCAAGTGGCTGCGCGCCAACCCGGGTCCGGTGATCACCACCAACCACAAGGTCGCGCCGCCCACCCGCACCGAGATGAAGTCCAACATGGAAGAGCTGATCCACCACTTCAAGCTCTTCACCGAAGGCTTCCACGTGCCCGAAGGCGAGGCTTATGCCGCCGTCGAGCACCCGAAGGGCGAGTTCGGCATCTACATCGTCAGCGACGGCGCCAACAAGCCGTACCGCCTGAAGATCCGCGCCCCCGGCTTCTCCCACCTGGCCGCGATGGACGAAATGTCGCGCGGCCACATGATTGCCGATGCCGTCGCCGTCATCGGCACCATGGACATCGTGTTTGGCGAGATCGATCGATGAACCAGCCCGCATCCACCCCCCCGCACGTGCCGTTCCCGGCCGACATGCTCGCGCGCTTCGCACGCGAGGTCGCCAAGTTCCCGGCCGTCCAGAAGCAGTCGGCCGTCATGGCCTGCCTCACCATCGTGCAGGCCGAACGCGGCTGGGTGTCGCGCGATTCGGAAGACGAAGTCGCCGCCTACCTGGGCATGGCGCCCATCGCCGTCTACGAGGTCACGACGTTCTACAACATGTACAACCAGCAACCGGTTGGCAAGTTCAAGATCAACGTCTGCACCAACCTGCCATGCCAGCTGCGCGACGGCCAGCAGGCCCTGGCGCACATCTGCAAGAAGCTCGGTGTCGCCGTCGGCGGAACCACGGCCGACGGCCAGTTCACCGTGCAGCAGAGCGAATGCCTCGGCGCCTGCGCCGACTCCCCGGTGATGCTGATCAACGACCGCGAAATGATCAGCTTCATGAGCAACGACCGGATCGACGATCTGCTCGACACGCTCGCGCAGGCCAAGTGAGAGGCTAAGGAGTTCCTTATGGTTGATCTCTCCCGATTCAAGTCGCAAGGCGTCGAAACCGCCTTCCACGACCGTCACATCAACCCGCAGATCATGGCGGGCCTCGATGGCAAGAACTGGCGCCTGAAGGACTACGAGGCGCGCGGCGGCTACCAGGCCATCCGCAAGATCCTGGCAGGCGAGGGCGGCATGACCCCCGACCAGGTGGTGGCCGAGGTCAAGGGCTCCGGCCTGCGCGGCCGCGGCGGCGCCGGCTTCCCCACGGGCCTGAAGTGGAGCTTCATGCCGCGTCAGTTCCCGGGCCAGAAGTACCTGGTCTGCAACTCCGACGAAGGCGAGCCGGGCACCTGCAAGGATCGCGACATCCTCGCCTTCAACCCGCACATCGCCATCGAGGGCATGATCATCCCGGCCTACGCGATGGGCATCTCCGTGGGCTACAACTACATCCACGGCGAGATCTTCGAGATCTACGACCGCTTCGAGGAAGCGCTGGAAGAGGCGCGCGCCGCCGGCTACCTGGGCGACAACATCCTCGGCTCGAGCTACAGCTTCCAGCTGCACGGCTTCCACGGCTTCGGCGCCTACATCTGCGGCGAAGAGACCGCGTTGCTCGAGTCGCTCGAAGGCAAGAAGGGCCAGCCGCGCTTCAAGCCGCCGTTCCCGGCCAGCTTCGGCATCTATGGCAAGCCCACCACCATCAACAACACCGAGACCTTCGCGGCGGTGCCCTGGATC
>JACMOG010000993.1 GCA_014378125.1 Vitreoscilla sp.
AGCCGCTGGTGATGACGCCGGCGAAGCCGCGGAAGTCGAGGTTGGGGCGGTTGACCCACTGCACCGGCATGCGGAAGGGCTCCTTCTGCAGGCGTGTCTCGTCCACCTCGCAGGTCTCGAGAAAGCCCATCAGCGTGGGGCCGTGGTACCAGGGCGTCTTGTCGCTGGCCACGAGCATGTTGTCGCCCTTGAGGCCCGACAGCGGGATCGACGTGATGTCGGTCAGCCCGATCTGCGCGGCGAACGCGCGGTACTCCTCGTTGATCCTGTCGAAGGTCTTCTGCGAGTAGTCCACCAGGTCCATCTTGTTGATGGCCAGCACCACCTTGCGGATGCCGATGAGGCTCACCAGGTAGCTGTGGCGGCGCGTCTGCGTGAGCACGCCCTTGCGCGCGTCGATCAGGATCACGGCCACGTCGGCGGTGGACGCGCCGGTGATCATGTTGCGCGTGTACTGCTCGTGGCCCGGGGTGTCGGCCACGATGAACTTGCGGCGGTCGGTGGAGAAGAACCGGTAGGCCACGTCGATGGTGATGCCCTGCTCGCGCTCGGCCGCCAGGCCGTCGACGAGCAACGCGAAGTCGATGTCGCCGCCCTGCGTGCCCCACTTCTTCGAGTCGCTCTCGATGGCCGCGAGCTGGTCCTCGAACAGCATCTTCGACTCATAGAGCAGGCGCCCGATGACGGTGGACTTGCCGTCGTCGACCGAGCCGCAGGTGATGAAGCGCAGCAGGCTTTTCTTCTCGTGCTGCTTCAGGTACTTCTCGATGTCGGTCGAGATGAGGTCGGAGGTGTGGGCCATCAGAAATATCCTTCCTGCTTCTTCTTTTCCATCGAGGCGGCGGAGTCGTGGTCGATCATGCGACCCTGGCGTTCCGACGTCTTCGTCAACAGCATTTCCTGGATCACGTCGGTCAGGGTCGATGCCGTCGATTCGACCGCACCCGACAGCGGATAGCAACCGAGGGTACGGAAGCGCACGCTCTTCATCATCGGCACCTCGCCGGCCTTCAGCGGCATGCGGTCGTCGTCCACCATGATCAGCGTGCCGTCGCGGTTGACCACGGGACGCTCGGCCGCGAAGTACAGCGGCACGATGGGGATGTTCTCCAGGTGGATGTACTGCCAGATGTCCAGCTCGGTCCAGTTGGAGATCGGGAACACCCGGATCGACTCGCCCTTCTGCTTGCGGCCGTTGTACAGGCGCCAGAGCTCGGGACGCTGGTTCTTCGGATCCCAGCGGTGCTGCGCCGAGCGGAACGAGAAGATGCGCTCCTTCGCACGCGACTTCTCCTCGTCGCGGCGCGCGCCGCCGAAGGCCGCGTCGAAGTTGTACTTGTCGAGTGCCTGCTTCAGGCCCTGCGTCTTCCACATGTCGGTGTGGATGGACGAGCCGTGCGTGAACGGGTTGATGCCCAGCTCGGCCGCTTCTGGGTTCTGATACACGAGCAAGTCCATGCCGGCCTCCTTGGCCATGCGCTCGCGCATCTCGTACATCGCGCGGAACTTCCACGTGGTGTCCACGTGCAGCAGCGGAAACGGCGGCGGCGACGGGAAGAACGCCTTGCGGGCCAGATGCAGCATCACGGCCGAGTCCTTCCCGATCGAATAGAGCATGACGGGGTTGTCGGTCTCGGCGACGACCTCGCGCATGATGTGGATGCTCTCGGCTTCCAGGCGCTGGAGGTGGGTGAGGTTCATGGGATCGTCCGTTGTCGACGTTCTTGGGGTGATGAAGGGGCGCGCGGCCGCGGGCGGCGAGGCCAGGGCAGGGGCGGCGAGCGTTGCGGGAAAGGGTTCGGCGGCGAGCGCGGGGGGCTCCAGCCGGATGATCTCGTCGGCCGGCGGCGCGCGGCGCGCCAGCGCGATGGGGCAGGGCAGCACCTGCAGGCGCGGCTGCGCCGCGATCCAGTCGTTGAGTTGCTCTGCGCGGCGCAGGTCGAGACCGTGGAGCCACGCGACGAGCGGGCCGCCGGTCTGCGCCTGCAGCCGGGCCAGGAAGGCGATGTAGGCCTCCTGCAGGCCCAGCGACGCCGCGGGCAGCCAGGCGATCTGGCCGCGCGCGTCGACGGCTACCAGCAGGCCGCGCGACGTGCCGGCCACGGCGCGCGCGGGGGCGGGCAGGCCGCCGCACCACCACGTGCGCGGCGCGCCGGCGGCCCC
>JACMOG010000095.1 GCA_014378125.1 Vitreoscilla sp.
GTTCTCGTTGCCGTAGGAACGGAACCAGTGGCCCGAATCGTCGCGCCACTCGTAGGCGAAGCGCACCGCGATGCGGTGGCCGTCGTGCGCCCACAATTCCTTTATCAGCCGGTAGTCGAGCTCGCGCGCCCACTTGCGCGCCAGGAACTCGCGCACCTGCGCGCGACCCACGGGGAATTCGGCGCGGTTGCGCCAGCGCGTGTCCTCGGTGTAGACCAGCGCCACGCGCGCCGGGTCGCGCGAGTTCCAGGCGTCCTCGGCCAGGCGCACCTTCTGCGTGGCGGATTCGAAGGTGAAGGGCGGTAGTGGCGGCTTGGTGTCCATGCGGGCTTTCGTAGGTAACATTCGACGCCTCGAATCCTGCCAGCTTCCGCAAGGAACGCCTCCTCCCGATGAACAAGACCTCGCTGGCCGTTGCGCTGGCCTGCATGCTGTCCGCCAACGCCTTCGCGGCGCCGTCCACCCACGACCAGCTCAGCGCCCTCGCGCAGGACATGGTGCAGGCCGAGGCCCGTGCCAATCCGATGGGCGCCACCTACCTTGGACTGCCGGGACTGGACGGCGTGCTGACCCTCCCCACGGAAGTCACGCGCGCCGCGAAGATCACCCGCCTGAAGGCGCGCATCGCCAGGCTGGAAGCCATCCGCCAGGCGGCCGGTGCGTCCCTTTCGCTGGGCGACGCCGACGACGCCAAGCTGCTGCGGGCCCGGATCGACCGGTCGCTCGACGCGCTGCTGGTGCGCCAGGTCGACCGCAAGGACTACGCGGAGCCGGCCGTCAACCTGGTCGACGTCATCTACACGCAGTTCCTGCACATTCCCGTGCCCGGACGCGACGGTGCCACGGCGGCCGACCTGGCCAAGGCCTGGGCCGACATCACGGCGCGGCTGGAGAAGGGCCCGGCGTACATCGAGGCAGGCCAGAAGATGGTCACGCATCCGGGCAAGCTGTACGGCATGGCCGGCCACGAGCAGATCGCCGGTGCGCCCGACCTCCTGAGCGGCGCGCTCACCGCCGCCGCCGCCGAGCAGCTGGCCGGCGACCCGGCCGCGCTGAAGCGATTCACCGCCGCGCGCGACGCGGTGCTGGCCACGCTCGCACGAACCGATGCCTACATCCAGGCGCACGTCGATTCGTGGCCCGACAACTTCGCCATCGGCAAGGCGGCTTACGAGCAGATGCTGCAGCGCGAACAGCTGTTGCCGTTCGACACGCGCGACCTGGAGGCCATGGCGCGCGACGAGCTGGCCCACGGCTGGGCCGAGGAGGCCTGGGTCAAGTCGCTGGCGGCACATCGCAAGGTTGCCTTCGGCGCCGACAGCGGCGGCGGCATGGCGCCCGATGGCCCGCCGCTCATCGACTACTACCGCGACCGCATCGCTGAGCTGCGCAGCTTCGTCACCGACCACGACCTGGTCACGATTCCCGCCTGGCTGGGCTCCATGGAGGTGGTGGAGACGCCCAAGTTCCAGCAACCGGTGTCTCCCGGCGCGTCGATGGACTCGCCGCGCCTGTTCGCCGAGTCGGCCAACGGCCACTACTTCATCACCCCGCCCAAGTCGCTGAAGGAGGCCGCCGGGCGCCTCGACATGAACGAGGACTTCGACCACGACCGCATCCTGTCCACCGCGGCCCACGAGGCGATGCCGGGCCACTTCCTGCAGCTGTCCATCGCGCGCCGGCACTCGAACTACATCCGCAAGACCGAGGACTCGCCGTCGTTCGCCGAGGGCTGGGCCTTCTACGGCGAGGAGATGTTCGTGCGCCTGGGGCTGTACGGCGACGACCTGGACGGGCGCCTGTTCACCGCGCGCTGGGAACGCGTGCGCGGCGCGCGCGTGATCGTCGACGTGAAGCTGGCCACCGGCCAGTGGACGCTGGCGCAGGCCGCCAAGTTCTTCGAGGAGCAGTCGGGCTTCACCAAGTCGGCATCGGAGGCCGCGGTGGCCGGCTACGCGCTGAAGCCCACCTACGTGCTGGCCTACACGGTCGGCCGCCTGCAGTTGGAGGAGCTGCTGGCCCAGTACCAGCTGCGCATGGGCGACAAGGGCTCGCTGCACGACTTCCACGACCGCATGCTGTCGTACGGCAGCACCCCGTTCTCCATCGTCGGGCCGGAACTGCTGGCCGACCTCGACAAGCCGGCGAGCGCGGTGCGGGCGGTGGCCAACTATTAGGTCGCGGACCAGGAATTCGTAGCCGGCGACGACCTCGCCTGCGAACGGCGGCTGCGTCCCGCCGGGGCTGGCTTCGGGGCGGTCTCGCCTGCGGCTCGACTTCGCTGTGCTCCTCGTGCCGGGGGCGCGCGCCAGAACTCGCTGCGCGCCTGCGGCGCTACGCTCGGACAACTGTCGCGAGTCAGTTTACGAAGCGCGCTGCGCGCGCCGCCCCCGCCCCTGCGGTGCGCGCCGTCCCTCAATGCCAGCCCCGACGGGACGCAGCCACCGCTCGCTGGCAACGGCTCGGCGGTTGGGACAAAAACCATGCATCGCATTTGCAGAGGAGTTTGGCATTGGCGTGCCATTGAGGCCCGCCAATGCCCGTGTCAGGCCTCCCGGCTGGGTAACGTGCTTGACGCGAACGAAGGGGATCGGCCCGCCGCTGCCGAGGCAGCCAATCATTGACGTCCGATACGCGTGAGGTCGTCGTCCGGGTTGACCGCGTTCTGATTGCATTGCGAACGTCTGCATTCGCTGCGTAGGGGAGGCGGCCGCATGCTCACTGACAACGTTTAGGTTTGTTCGACACCTGCCCGCGCGTCGCGACAACGCGGCGAACCGCACCGGCCTGAGGGCAGGTGTTGGACAAACCTCGAGGGAGGAAACCGCGGGCCGGGCCGCAGGCCCAGACGACGTTGAGTCGCTATGGCGATAGTGGTCGACGTTCGCGGGTCGCAGGCTGATGCGCGGCCGGCGACCGAGCTTGCTGGTCGGGCAATGCACTCGGCGAGACGTGTTGCCGCGTTGCGTAGACGTCGGACTGCGCGGTCTCGAAGGGCACTGCGGCAGCGTGAGGCCACGGGCACTCCCACCGGCGCTCGTGAATTGTGGGCCAGTACGTGTCGAGTGATCGTGTTGATCGTGCGGTCATGACGTCGAGGGCCGTGCCGGTGGCGCGCGGATCTGCACGTCGCGCGCGAAGATCTGCACGACGATCATGGCGGCGCCGCAGTGCCTGCAAACGAAGCGCGGCTTGTCCTCGGAGATCTCGGCGGCGGAGTCTTCGGTGGCGGTAGGGCTTGGGTTCGGCTGGCCCAGCAGCGTGCGTGCCAACGCGATGCTGGTTTTGTGGCAACCATTGGCCAACAGCCCGTAATGACGGATGCGATGGAATCTGCCGGGCAGCACGTGCAGCAGGAATCGACGCATGAACTCGTCGGTGCCGAGCGTCATCGTCTTGTGCCGCGTCTTGCCCGGCGTACCGTCTTTGACTCGGTAGTCCTTCCAACGGAACGTGACGCCGCGATCGTCCATGGAGACCAGGCGGCTTTGGGAGATGGGGAGGGGGGGCGGGGA
>JACMOG010000994.1 GCA_014378125.1 Vitreoscilla sp.
GCCACTCGGCCGAGTACATGCGCTACCAGCCGCCCAATGCGGCCCGGCCGTACTGGGACGCGATGGTGCATCGCATGAAAACAGTGTTCAAGGCGCCGGTGGCGGATGAGGACATGCCGGAGATCGTGGACTATCTCGCCAGGACATACGGCAACGAGCAGCCGAAATAGGTGGCGTGTAGACGTCTTGACGTGTTGGCGTCTTCATGCGGCGACCTCGGCTGGCGGAGGTTGAAGGCCGCGTACCCAGGCCTTCGGACGTCCTGTGACTCACTCGACGAGCGGCTATATTGGGTGCCGTTGTCAGAGTCTGGGAGATCAAATGCAATATCGGGAACTCGGCCGTACTGGGTGGAAGGTTTCCACTGTCAGCTTCGGAGCATGGGCGATCGGAGGCTCGTGGGGCCAGACCGATGAGGCCGACGCCATGGCCACGCTGCACCGCGCTCTCGATCTGGGCGTCAACTTCTTCGACACCGCGGACGTCTACGGAGACGGGCGCAGCGAGCGACTGATCGCCCGGCTGCGGGCCGAACGCACCGAGTCCTTTTACGTCGCGACCAAGGCAGGCAGACGGCTCGCGCCGCACGTCGCAGACGGCTACAACCGGGCGAACCTGACCGCGTTCGTCGAACGCAGTCTTGTCAATCTGAACGTCGAGGCGATCGACCTCCTGCAACTGCATTGCCCACCTTCGCAGGTGTTCTACATGCCCGAGGTCTTCGGCGTCCTGGACGACCTGGTGAGCGCGGGCAAGCTCCGCTACTACGGCGTCAGCGTCGAGAAGGTCGAGGAAGCTCTGAAGGCGATCGAATTTCCCGGCGTGCAGTCGGTCCAGATTGTCTTCAACATCTTCCGCCAGCGTCCTGTGGAGTTGCTCTTCCGGGAGACTCGCGCGCGCCGCGTCGGCATTCTTGCGCGGCTGCCGCTGTCGTCGGGCATGCTCTCCGGGCGCTTGGGTACGGAAACCGCATTCGCGCCGGACGACCACCGCAATTTCAATCGTGATGGCGCGGCCTTCGACAAGGGCGAGACATTTTCCGGGCTTGACTACGCTACCGGACTTGCAGCCGTCGACGAGCTCCGGGCTTGGGTTCCGCCAACGCAGACGATGGCACAGTTCGCCCTGCGCTGGATCCTGATGAACGACGCAGTCACCTGCGCAATCCCCGGCGGCCGACGACCAGCGCAGGTCGACGAGAACATGCGCGCGGCCGACCTGCCGTCCCTGTCGGCCGAAGCAATGGAAGCGGTCGCCGATATCTACGCGCGCTTTGCACGCGACAAGGTGCACCACAGCTGGTGAGAGGCTCTGCAGGGAACTGACCCGTCGCCGGAGTTCGCCCTCGCTAGCCGAGGTGGTCGCCTCCAACCTCGAGCACGCTACGTCGCACGCAACGTGCGCCTTCTATCGCGGTTCGCTCAGGTACCGCGCAGATGACGCGGCAGCGACCGCGTCATCGCCTGCAGCGCCAGCGGCAGCAGCACCAGGTCGTCGACGGCGCCCATCAGCGGCAGCGCGAGGTTCAGCGGGTCGAACGCGAAGAACGCCAGCAGCACGGTGGCGGGCAGCAGCCAGGCGGGGCGGTCGGGGTGCTTCAGCGCGCGCCACAGCAGCTTCACGTCGCGGCCGCCCTGGCGCCAGAAGAGGAACAGTCGGCGCATGCGGAGCTCCTTGTCGGGCAGGCGTGCCCGTGTTTCAAACATGGGGCCGTGCGCCTGCGTTTCAACCGGTTCTACAGGTCGAAGTTGGTGGGCATCATCACCACGTCGCGGATCGTCATCCCGCGCGGTCGCGTGAGCATGAAGGTGACCACCTCGGCCACCTCGCTCGCGTCCAGCAGGCTGCCCGAGGCGCGCGCCTCGGCCAGCTTGTCGGCCGGCCAGTCGGCGATCAGCGCCGTCACCACCGGCCCGGGCGAGATCGCGCCCACGCGGATGCCGTGCTTGAACACCTGGCGCCGTACAGTCTGCACGAAGCAGTTGATGGCCCATTTCGACGACGCGTAGACCGGCTCCCACGGCGTGGGGAAGTGCGCCGCCAGCGAGCTGGTGACGATGATGTCGCCCGAGCCGCGCTCGATCATGTGCGGCAGCACGTCGCGCACGTTCTTCATCACCACGGCCACGTTGAGCTGCAGCATGCGGTCGATGGCGTCGCCCTCGGCGTCGACCAGGTCGCCGCCGATGTACAGGCCCGCGTTGGCGTGCAGGATGTCGATGCGGCCGGCCAGCGCGAGCGCGCCGGGCACCAGGCCGGCGCAGGCCTTGGCGTCCAGCAGGTCGACCACCAGCGGCAGCATCGCGTCGCCGTGCGGCGCGCAGGCCGTGGCCAGCGCGGACGCGTCGCGGTCGACCATCACCACGCGCACGCCCTGGGCCACCAGCGCCGTCGCGCTGGCCAACCCGATGCCGGACGCGGCGCCGGTGACCACGGCCACCTGGCCTTGAAGTGAAGTGGCCATCAGCCGTGCTCCTTGATGAAGAGATCGCGATCGGGTGCGAAGTTGGCATGCAGCGGCAGCAGCGCGCCGCCCAGGGCGCCCGCGTCGGTGCCGATGCTGCCGGCGAACAGTTGCGGCGCGTTCACGCCCTCCCAGTTGGAGCGTCGCATCGCGGCCTCGGTGGCGGCGATCAGCTCGTCGAGCAGGCCGCGATGGATGGCGCCGTCGACGATCACGCCGTCGAGGTCGAGCAGGCACACCGCGCCGTGGATGGCGTGCGCGATGGCCGTTGCGGCCTGCGCGATCCAGGCGCGCGTCACGTCGCGCCACGGCGCCTGCAAGGCCTCGGGGCCGTCGAAGCCGGGGTCGGTGAGGCCGGCGTCGCGCCACGCCTGTTCCAGCCGGTGCAGCGATGCCACGCTCAGCAGCTGCGGTGGCGCGCCGTGGGCGTCCGGCAGGCCCAACGGCATCGAGCCGATGGCGCCGGCGTTGCCGGGGAGGCCGTTGCGCAGGTGGCTGTCGACCCCCAGGCCGCCGCCGATGAAGGTGTCCACGAAGATGTAGAGAAAGCTGTGCATGCCGCGGCCGCGGCCTTCCACCAGCTCGGCCACGCAGGCGGCGGCCGTGTCCTTCATCGCCATCACGGGCCAGTCGCACAGGTCCGCCACGGCCTCGCGCAGGTCGAGCTGGTTCCAGCGCTGCGCCGCGGCCGGCGCCACGCCAAGCAGCGACTGCCAACTGCTGAGCGCCAGCGGCGCGGCCAGTCCCACGCCCTGCAGGCGCTGGCGGCGCTGGGGGCCCAGCTTGCGGCGGATGGCCGTGAAGCGCAGGCGCAGCTCGGCCAGCACGTCCTCCGGGTCGGGAAAGCGGTAGTCCAGCGACCAGCGCGCGCAGGGCTTGCCAGAGAAGTCGATCAACACCGTGTCAAGCCGGCGCCGGCCCACCTTGATGCCGATGGCGAACGCGCCGTCGGGATCGAGCGACAGCGGCACCGACGGCTGTCCCACCTTGCCGCGCACCGGCGCGCCCTTGCGCAGGTAGCCGTCGTCGATGAGGCTCTTGGTGATCATCGACACCGTCTGCGCGGTGAGGCCGGTGAGGCGAGCGATCTCGGCGCCGGGCACCGCGCCGTGCAGCCGCACGGCCTGCAGCACCACGCGTTCGTTGTACTGGCGCAGGCCGCCCTGGCTCGATCCGCGCGGGCGCAGGTGGGCGCGTTCCGCGCGCGCGGGCGAGTCGGTCACGGCGGCCTCGGCGTCAGTGGGCGAGGGCATCCGGGGGAAGGTCTTCGGGACGCAGCGCGCCGGTCATCACGGCCACGGTGTCGCTCATGCCGATCTTCTTCGGGTTGAGCACGCATCCGCGCTTGCCCAGGCGCGCCACGTGGATGCGGTCGGCCACCTCGAACACGTGCGGCATGTTGTGCGAGATGAGCACAACGGCCAGGCCGCGGTCGCGCACGCGCCGGATCAGCTCCAGCACCATGCCGCCTTCCTTCACGCCCAGTGCCGCGGTGGGTTCGTCCATGATGACCAGGTGCTTGGCGAACGCGGCCGCGCGGGCCACGGCCACGCACTGGCGCTGGCCGCCGGACAGGGTCTCGAGCGCCTGCGACATCGAGCGGATGCCCACCTTCAGCTCGGCCAGCCGCGCCACGCTCTCCTCGATCATGCGGCGCTTGTCCAGCATGCGCAGCGCGCTGCCGCGCCAGCCGGGGCGGCGCAGCTCGCGGCCCAGGAACAGGTTCTCGGCGATGGTCATGGCGGGCGCCACGGCCAGGTCCTGGTAGACCGTCTCGATGCCGGCGCGGCGTGCCTCGATCGGGCTGCGGAACCGGGTGACGACGCCGTCCAGCTGGATCTCGCCCGAGTCGGGCACCGTGGCGCCGGACAAGGCCTTGATCAGAGACGACTTGCCGGCGCCGTTGTCGCCGATCACCGCCAGGATCTCGCCGGCGCGCAGCTCGAAGTCGGTGCCGTCCAGCGCCACGACCTGGCCGTAGCGCTTGACGAGCGCGGTGGCCTTCATCACCACGCGGGGGGTTGCGATGGCGTTCATGTCAGCGCGCTCCTCGACGTGAAAGTTGATCGGCGGTGACGGCAAGGATCACCAGCACGCCGGTGACCAGCACCTGGTAGATGGACGACACGCCCATCAGCGTGAGGCCGTTGCGGAACACGCCCACCACCAACGCGCCCACCAGCGAGCCCACGATGACGCCGCGGCCGCCGAACAGGCTGGTGCCGCCCAGCACGACGGCGGTGATCGCGTCGAGGTTGGCGGTCTGCCCCGCATTGGGGTCGCCCACGCCGGTGCGCGCCACGCTCAGCAGCGAGGCCACGCCGTACAGCGCGCCGGCCACCACGTACACCACCAGCAGCACGCGCTGCGTGGCGATGCCCACCAGGCGCGTGGCCTCGGGGTTGTTGCCCACCGCGTAGACGTGGCGTCCGGCCGCGGTCTCGCGCAGCACGAACCAGGCCACCGCGTAGAGCGCCAGCATCGCCACCGTGCCCCACGCGAACTGCGTGCCGCCGATGGAGAAGGTGTCGCCCAGCGCCGTCATCATGGGCGGCAGGTCGGTGACCGTCTGCGCGCCGGAGTACAGCTGCGTGGCCGCGAACGCGATGTTCATCGTGCCCAGCGTGACGATGAACGACGGCAGCCGGATGCGCGTGACCAGCAGCCCGTTGGCCAGCCCGAACAGCGCGGTGACGCCGATGCCGCACGCGATGGCCAGCACCGGCGGCAGGCCCAGCGTGGTGGTGAAGCGCGTCATCACGATGCCGCCCAGCGCCATCAGCATGCCGCACGACAGGTCGATGCCACCGGTCAGGATCACCAGCGTCTGGCCGATGGCGATGACGCCCACCACGGCCACCTGCTGCAGGATCAGCGAGAAGTTGCCGCCCGACAGGAAGTGGTCGCTCTGGGTGGCGAAGAAGGCGCACGCGAGCGCCAGCGCGATGATCGGGCCGAGCACGGCCACGCTGAGTCCCGCGGGCCATTGCAGCCCGCCGACGTTCGGCTTGGTCGCCTCCGTATTGGGGACTGCGGTGCTCATGTCACTTGCCCCAGCAGAGCGATTCGCCGACCTTCGAGTCCTTGCTCTCGACGCCCGCCATCGGCTTGTCGGCGATCAGCGTGACACCCGTGTCGGTATAGCCACTCACCTTGGTGCCCTTGGTGGCGTAGTCGATGCCCGCGGCCACGCCGAGCGCGGCCATCTTCAGCGGGTACTGCTGCGAGGTGGCCTGGATGATGCCGGCCTTGACGTTGCGGATGCCCGCGCAGCCGCCGTCCACCGACACGATGATCACGCCCTTCTCCTTGCCCGCGCGCTTGAGCGCGTTGTAGGCGCCCGCGGCGGCCGGCTCGTTGATCGTGTAGACGATGTTGACGTCGGGGTTCTTCTGCAGGCAGTTCTCCATCGCCGTCTGGCCCTTGGCCTGGTCGCCGTAACTGTCGGCCTGGCAGATGATCTCGGGGGCGGTGCCCAGCGTGTTGACCGACTGTGCCGGCGCGGCCAGGCCGAAGCCCTTCATGAAGCCGTTGTGGCGCTGCGCGCCGACGGGATGGCCGGGCAGCAGGTCCAGCGTGACGATGTGCGCCGGCTTGCCGCCGAGGGCCGCCTTGGCGTACTCGCCGATGAGGATGCCGGCCTTGTAGTTGTCGGTGGCGAACAGCGCGTCGGTGGCGTCCTGCGGGTCGGTGGGGCTGTCTAGCGCGATGACCATGACGCCCTTGGCGCGCGCCTTCTGGATGGCCGGCACGATGGCCTTCGTGTCGTTGGCCGTGATCATGATCGTCTTGGCCCCGGCGGTGATCATGTTCTCGATGGCCGTCACCTGCGCGGCGTTGTCGCCGTCCTGCTTGCCCGCGGCGGTGAGCAGCTTGGCGCCGCGATCCTTGGCCATCTGCGCGGCGCCTTCCTTCATCTTCACGAAGAAGGGATTGGTGTCGGTCTTGGTGATCAGGCCGATCACGGGCTGGTCGGCGCTCACCGCGAGGGTGGCGGTGCCGGCCAGGACGGCCGCGGCGAGAAGGGACGAAGCGAGCTTCAGCATGGTTTGTCTCCGATGCGTTGATGGACGACCGCTTCTGTGGCGGCGTGGCGTGGGCCCATTGTGGGAACGTCGCGTAAATAAATCAAGCGGAGTGA
>JACMOG010000995.1 GCA_014378125.1 Vitreoscilla sp.
GAGCACCACGGTCATCTCGCCGGCAGGCACCGGCCGAGACTCGAGGTTGACCAGCGCCGCGTTGACGGCCTGGTCGACGTACGTGGACAGCACGCTGTCGGTGAAGTAGCCCAGGCCGAAGCGGGCGCCGCCGCCGCCCGACCCCGTCTCGCGCCGACCGTTCTGCTCGGCGATGACGGTAATCGAAAGGCGCACCAGCGGCCGCACGTCAGCGGCGCGGGTGCCGTCGGCGCGCGCGATGAGCACCACGTCGTGCTCGGCGGCCAGGCCGGCCATCACCTGCACCACGCGCGGATCGCGGGCGCGGGCCATCTTCTCGATGCGTTCGAGCAGCGCGACCTTCTGCGTCGAATCCAGCGTGGAGATCGGGTCGGCCGTGCCGTACAGCAGGCGGCTGGTGGAGATCTTCGTCTTGCTCTGCAGCTTCACGCGACGGCTCTGGCCGGCCGCGGCGATGGCGCGCACGGTGCGGGCGGCGTCCATCAGCGAGGCCGCCGAGATGTCGTCGGAGTAGGCGAACGCGGTCTTCTCGCCGGCGACGGCGCGCACGCCCACGCCCTGGTCGATTGAGAAGCTGCCGCTCTTGACGATGCCTTCTTCCAGGCTCCAGCCTTCGTGGCGAGTGGTCTGGAAGTAGAGGTCGGCGTCGTCGATCTTGTGCTCGCCCATGGCGGCCAGCGTGGCGGCGAGCGAGGCCTCGGTGAGGCCGAACGGGTCGAGCAGCAGACCTTGGGCGATGGCCAGACGTTCGATCGTGGGTTCGCGAGTGATCACGGCGGGCTCCTGAAAGAGAGGCTGCGGCGGGTGCCGGTCAGCGGGGACGGTCGACCCATTTTGCCGGGCCGGACGCATCAAGGTCGGGGAAGTCTGACAGGTTAACGGGCACTTTGGGCGCGACGGGGCATGCCTCAGTCGTCGCCATCATCCGGCTCGTCGGCCTCGGGCGCGTCCGCGCGCCACGCGAGCGCCTGCGCGTAGAGACGCTTGCGCGGCAGGCGGCACAGCTCGGCAGCCAGCGCCGAGGCCTGCTTCAGAGGCAGTTCGCGCAGCAGCACGCGCAACGTGCGCTCGGCCTCGGCGGGCAGCGCGTCCTCCTGCACCGGCCGCGCCGCGGCGGCGTGCAGTACCAGCACGAACTCGCCGCGGCGGTGATTGGCGTCGGCGGCCAGCCAGGCGGCGAAGCCGGCCACCGGCAGCGTGACCACCTGCTCGAACTGCTTGGTGAGCTCCCGGCACACCGTGACGAGCCGAGGGGTGTCGCCACCGCCCAGGGCCTCGCCCATGGCGGCGGCCAGCGCCTCGATGCGGTGCGGCGCCTCGAAGATCACCGTGGACTGCCGCACGTCCTTCACGCGGCCGAGCTCGTTGGCGCGCTCCTGCGCCTTGCTCGACAGGAAGCCGGCGAACGCGAAGCCGGCGGCGGCGGGGTCGCCCGCCACGCTCAGCGCGGTGATGGCGCTGCTGGCGCCTGGCAGCGGCATCACGCGATGGCCGGCAGCGGCCACCACCTGCACCAGCACCGCGCCCGGATCGGACACGGCCGGCGTGCCGGCGTCGCTGATGTAGGCCACGCGCTCGCCCGCGGCCAGTCGGGCGCACACCTGCGCGGCGCCGGAGCGCTCGTTGTGCTCGTGCAGCGCCAACAGCGGCTTTTCGAGGCCGAAATGGCGCAGGAACGCGCCGCTCGTGCGCGTATCCTCGCAGCCGATGACGTCGGCCAGGGCCAGCGCGTGCAGTGCGCGGAGGCTGATGTCGGCGAGGTTGCCGATCGGGGTGGCCACCACGTAGAGGCAGCCGCGCGGAAAGTCCTGCTGGCCGGCCACGGCGGCGGCCGTCTGCAGCGTCTGGCGCAGGCCCACGTGGGCGACGGGCTCGCCGGTGGAAGGCAGGGTGGGTTCGGACACGATGGCGGGGCCTTGAATGAGCGGGACGGACGCAAGCACTGGCGCGAAAAAGGACGATCGCGCGCGAACCGGACGCGCCGGCGAGGCGTTGGCGCTGCGTCACCTGGTCGCACGCGGGATGC
This sequence comes from Vitreoscilla sp., assembly GCA_014378125.1. Next base: position 2,027 of record JACMOG010000995.1, read on the forward strand.
GCGTCCTCGAGCGCAATTATCGAGTGGCGCGCGGCCGTTCCCGGCGTGGCGGCGAAATCGACCTGATTCTGCTCGACGCCGACGGCACGCTGGTGTTCGTCGAGGTGCGGGTGCGGCGCGACGGCTTCGGCGGTGGCGCCGCGGCCAGCGTGGGGCCGGCCAAGCGGGCCAGCCTGGTGTTCGCGGCGCAGTGCTATCTGGCGCGCCTGGATCGACTGCCACCGTGCCGGTTCGACGTCGTCGCGGTGGACGGGGAGCGCGTGCAGTGGCTGAAGGCCGCGTTCGACGCGACTTGAGTCGGCGGATTCGGCCTTCGTAGCTGTGATCGGCCGCCACAAGCCTCAATAGATAAGTACAAACCCGTAATTTGCAGGAATATTCGACCCGAATTCGCCGCAAAGGACGACATGCGGAACTCGACGGCGGGTCGCGACTCTGTCCTACGGAGCGCTGCACTATGATTCCGCGCGCGGCCTTTCCCTCCCGGCCGCCTCACCTGGCCTCCATGCTCGAACCTCGAATCCAACAGCACTTCTTCGAAAGCGCCGACCTCGCGTACCAGGCGGCGGAGACCATGGCGCGCCCGATCGCCGACGCCGCGCAGGCCATCGTCGACTGCGCCACCGCCGGCGGCCGCGTCTGGGTGCACGGCCGCGGCGTGGCCCAGGCGCCGGCGCAGCTGCTCGGCGCGGCACTGTCCGGCCGGTTCGAGCGCGAGCGCCCGGGCCTGGCCGCGATGGTGCTGGCGGTCGATCCGC
>JACMOG010000996.1 GCA_014378125.1 Vitreoscilla sp.
CAGCAGGTTGTTGATCATCTGGATCGTGGCCACCGAGTGCTGGTGCTGGGTGATGCCCATGCCCCAGCAGCCGATCACGCTGCCGGCGTCGATGTAGACATCGCCGGCCGTGCGCATCTGCGCCTCCGACATGCCCGACTCCTGTTCCAGCAGCGGCCACGATTCGGCGCGCAGGTCGTCCAGCAGCGCCTCGATGCCCAGCGTGTGCTCGGCGATGAACGCGTGGTCGAGGACGTCGCCGCGGGCGTCGTCCTGCTCGACGACGTGCTTCATCATGCCCTTGACCATGGCGAGGTCGCCGCCCACGCGCAGCTGGAAGTAGTGCGAGCTGATCTGCGTGGACGTCATCGTGGCCATCTCGAGCTTGGCCTGCGGATCGGCGAAGCGCTCCAGCCCGCGCTCGCGCAGCGGATTGAAGCTCACGATGCGGGCGCCGCGCCTGGCGGCGGCGCGCAGCTCGCCCAGCATGCGCGGGTGGTTGGTGCCCGGGTTCTGGCCGAAGATGAAGATGGCGTCGGCCTTCTCGAAGTCGTCGAGCGTGACCGTGCCCTTGCCCACGCCGATCTGCGGACGCATGGCCGAGCCGCTGGGCTCGTGGCACATGTGGGAGCAGTCGGGGAAGTTGTTGGTGCCGTACTCGCGCACGAACAGCTGGTACAGGAACGCCGCCTCGTTGCTGGCGCGTCCCGAGGTGTAGAACATCGCCTGGTTGGGGTCGGGCAGGGCGTTGAGGTGACGCGCCATCAGCTCGAACGCGGCGTCCCAGTCGATGGGCACGTACTTGTCGGATGCCGCGTCGTAGACCATCGGCTCGGTGAGGCGGCCCTGGTCTTCCAGGAAGAAGTCGCTCTTGGTGGCGAGCTCGGTGACGGTGTGCTGGGCGAAGAACGCGGCCGTGGTGCGGCGCGCCGTGGCCTCGGCCGCGACGGCCTTGGCGCCGTTCTCGCAGAACTCGAAGGTGGAGGCGTGGTTGCGGTCGGGCCAGGCGCAGCCGGGACAGTCGAAGCCGTCGGGCTGGTTGGCCGACAGCAGCGTCTTGGCGCCCTTGACGGCGATGTCCTGGGCCAGCAACGCCTTGCTGACGCTCTTGAGGGCGCCCCAGCCACCGGCCGGGCCCTTGTAGAACTCGATCTTCTTCTCGCTCACCGTGGGCGTCTTTCTGCGGGTAATTGCGGGCGTTAAAACCCTTGATCCTTGCAGTGTGCCTGAGCGGGCGGCGGGTGAAAATATGCGGTGCGGTGCAACATCGGCGCAATTCGAGCGATTGCATGTCGCCGAAACGTCGTCATCCTGCGCGAAGTCGCAGGATCCACATCGGCCTGTGTCTACAACTCGGGGGTCGCCACGCCCGCCGCCCTGAAGAGGCAAGGCGTCGCGCTCGGCGAACATGCTCGCCATCTCCCTCGAGTTCTCGGTTCCCCACGTATCTTCAAGGAACTGGTCAACTTCGGCTGAGACTGTGACCGGGGTGGATCCTGCGACTGCGCGCAGGATGACAAGCGGGCGTGGATCCTGCGACAGCGCGCAGGATGGCGGCCCTTCCTCAGATCAGCTTCGCATCCAGCAACTCGCTCTTCAGGTACGCATACCAGATCGGCGCCGCCACCAGCCCGGGCACGCCGAAGATCGCCTCCATCACCATCATCGCGATCAGCAGCTCCCAGATCTGCGACTTGATGCGCGTGCCGACGATGCGCGCGCCCAGGAAGTACTCCAGCTTGTGGATGACGATGAGGAACACCAGCGACGCCAGCGCCACCGCCGGCGAGTGCGCCAGGCTCACCACCACCACGATGGTGTTGGAGATGAGGTTGCCCACGATGGGCAGCAGACCGACGATGAAGGTGATGGCGATCATCGTCTTGGTCATCGGCAGGTGCACGCCGAACAGGTGCAGGCCGATGACCAGGTAGATGGCCGTGAAGGTGGTGTTGAGCAGCGAGATGCTCAGCTGCGACAGCGCCACGTTGCGGAAGGCCGCGGCGAAGCGCTCGGCACGCGTGGTCAGCGCGCGGGCGAGCGGGCCGGGGGTGGCGTGGGGATCGACCTCGCGCAGGGACAGCACCACGCCGATCACCATGGCGATCAGGGTCTCGGCGAAGGTGACGAGCGTGTGCGCGCCCATCATCTGCAGCTCGGCCACGTGGTCGCGCAGCCACTCGAGCGCCTTCTGCTGCAGGTCGGCGATGTCGTCGGGCAGGTAGCTGGCCAGGAAGGGCGGGATGCCTTCGCGCACGCGGTCGAGGATGTCGGAGATCTTGGCCAGCAGGCGCGGCAGGTTCTCGATGTCGCTGCGGAAGAACGAGATCAGCCCGAACACCCCGCCTGCGATGGCGGCGATGATCACGGCGGCAAACAGTACCACCACCAGCATCTTGGCCAGCTTGGTGCTGAAGTACCGCTGGGCGAATGGCGTGATCGACACGACCAGTTGGTACACGAGCAGCCCGACGAGCAGGGGTACCAGCAGGTGCAGCACCAACACGCCGATCAGGGCGATGCCGGCGATCACATAGGACGAATAACGGACGATCTGGTCGCGCTGGAGGTCGGTCATGGAAGTCTCAGGTGAGGGCGGTGGCGGCGGGCATCAAGCCCTCGCCTTGCCGAGATAGGTTTCGATGACGCGGGGATCCTGGGCCAGCTGCGCGGCCGGACCGGACAGCGCGATCGCGCCGGTCTCCAGCACGTAGGCCTGGTCGGCCACGGCCATGGCGGCGCGGGCGTTCTGTTCGATCAGCAGCACCGTGGTGCCGGTCTCGCGCAGGCGTTCGATGATGCGGAAGATCTCCTTGACCACCAGCGGCGCCAGGCCGAGGCTGGGCTCGTCCAGCATCAGCAGTCGCGGCGAGCCCATCAGCGCGCGGCCGATGGCCAGCATTTGGCGCTCTCCGCCCGACAGCGTGCCGGCGGCCTGCTCGCGGCGCTCGTGAAGGCGCGGAAACAGCTGGTAGATGCTGTCCAGCCGCGCGGCCTGTTCGGCCCGTGGCGTACGGCGCTGGCGATAGCCACCCAGCAGCAGGTTGTCGGCCACGGGCATCGTGGCGAACAGCGCGCGCGTCTCGGGCACCAGCGCGATGCCACGCTGCACGCGCTGCTCCAGCGTGAGGCGCTGCACGGGCTCGCCGTCGAAGCGGATCTCGCCGCGCGACGGCAGCACGCCCATCAGCGTGTTGAGCAGCGTGCTCTTGCCCGCGCCGTTGGGGCCGATCAGCCCGCAGATCTGCCCGTGCTGCACGTCGAACGACACGCCGTCG
>JACMOG010000997.1 GCA_014378125.1 Vitreoscilla sp.
CCGTCCCGCTGCTCCACTCCACAGGAATCCGCATGAAAACCTCCACCATCACCCTCACCGCCGCCGACGGCTTCACGTCGTCCCCCCACGGCGCCGGGGGACCCCACAAGCCCCTGGGCGCCATCGTGGTGCTGCAGGAGATCTTCGGCGTGAACTCGCACATCCGCGGCGTTGCCGACCGCTTCGCGCTGGCCGGCTACCTGGCCATCGCGCCGGCCACCTTCGACCGCGTCGAGCCCGGCGTCGAGCTGGGCTACACCCCGGAGGACATGAAGCGAGGCTCGGGCCTCAAAGCCGCGGTGGAGGCGTTGCCGAAGCCGGGCGTGCTGCAGGACATCCAGGCCGCGGTGGATTACGCCGCCAGCGTCGGCAAGGTGGGCATCGTGGGCTACTGCTGGGGCGGGCTGCTGGCGTGGCGCGCGGCCGAGCAGATCACGGGCCTGTCTGCCGCCGTGTCGTACTACGGCGGCGGCATGACGGTGGGCGACGAGCCCGGGCGCCAGCCCAAGGTGCCGGTGATGTCGCACTTCGGCGACGAGGACACCCACATCACGCTGGACAGCGTGAAGGCCTTCGAGCAGGCGCACCCCGAGGTGGAGGTGCACCTGTACGCGGCCAACCACGGCTTCAACTGCGAGCAGCGCGGGTCATACCACGCCGGCGCAGCGGCGGCGGCGTTCGAGCGCACGATGTTCCATTTCGGGAAGCACCTGGGGTAGTCGACCGCCCCGTCATCCTGCGCCAGTCGCAGGATCCCGGCGTTGCGGCGAGCGTGGATCCTGCGACTTCGCGCAGGATGACACGTCGCGGCGGGCTCACTCCTCCAGCGCGATCAACTCCGCCACCGTCTGCCGCCGCCGGATCACGCGGGACGTGGCGCCGTCCACCAGCACCTCCGCCGCCAGCGGCCGGGTGTTGTAGTTGGAGCTCATCGACGCGCCGTACGCGCCGGCGTCGTGGGACACCAGCAGGTCGCCCACCTCGGCCGGCGCCAGCGCGCGCGCCTCCACCACGCCGCCGGCGTCCTGGGTGAAGACGTCGCCCGACTCGCACAGCGGGCCGGCCACCACGGTGGGCCGGCGCTCGTCGGCCAGGTCCAGGTCGCCGCGCACCTTGGCGTTGGCGCACGCCACCACGCTGATGGCGTGATGGCCGCCGTACATCGCGGGCCGCACCAGGTCGTTGAAGCCGGCGTCGCACAGCACGAAGTGGTTGGCGCCCATGTCCTTGACGGCGCGCACCTCGGCCAACAGCGCGCCCGACTCGGCCACCAGGAAGCGGCCCGGCTCGATCTCGAGGTGAACCGCGTGGCCCAGTTCGTCGGCCAGTCGGCGGCGCGCGGCGTCCCACAGGCTGAAGTAGTGGGCCGTGTCGACGCTCACCTCGCCGACGCGGTAGGGAATGGACAGGCCGCCGCCGGCCGAGACGGCCGTCACGTCGTGTCCCAGGGCCACCACCTCGCGCACGTGGCGCACCATGGCGTCGCAGACGTTCTCGAGATGGCCGTAGTCCACGCCCGAGCCGATGTGCATGTGCAGGCCGACCAGGCGCAGCCCGTGGCGGGCGATGGTCTCCAGCGCGGCGGGGATGTCGGACGGGCAGATGCCGGGCTTGCTGTGGTCGCCCCCGGTGTTGGTCTTGC
>JACMOG010000998.1 GCA_014378125.1 Vitreoscilla sp.
CGAACACACCGACGTCACCACGGACAACGAGAACAGCGGGATGCGCATCAGGTCGAGCGGCACCAGCGGCGCGGGCTGGCGCGATTGATGACGCACCAGCAGCGCCAGCACCGCAAGTCCGCCCACGATCTCGCCCCCGGCCAGGCCCGCATGCACGCCCAGCGTGTCCACGCCGATGACGACCAGGCCCAGCGCCAGCGCGCTGAGCAGCGCTCCGCCGCGGTCGAAGCGGCGCGAACATGACCCAGCGCCGCGCGGACGGCTCGATCATGGGGGCGGAGGCGGAGGCATTCACCAACCCGGTATCGGACGAAGCGGCGGCACTGGCTGAACGCGTGCTGTTCGTCCGCAGCGTCGACCGACGCCGACGACCAATCGGGCCGAGCCAGCATCGCGTTGCCATAGGCTGGCTTCAACGCATCGCCGCCCGCAAAGTCGGCCAGCAAGGCAAGGTCGCCGTCGGGCTGGCGAAGCGTGGTGCGCTCGCCCTCGGCACTCGTTTCGTACTCGAAGATGCCGTGTTCCGTACGTGCCCACGACGCGGTGGTGATCGACCGACCCGCCAGGCGCAACTGCGCCAGGCGGCGCGACGTCTCGGCGCTGGGCGCCTCCAGGTCGTCTTCGGTCAGCACCCGGAGTTGAGGCGGCTTCACGGCCGCGATCGTGGCGAGCGGGTCGAGCAGGAAGGGCGTGTGCCAGTCGAACATCTTCGCGAAGGCGGGCACATCCTCTCGCTTGACGGACAGGATCGCCCAAGTGAAGTCGCCGCGCACCTCGTTGAACCAGGGCTCGCCGCGCAGCGGTTCGCGCACCCGAACGCCAGCGCCGGGTCATGCTCGGAGCCGTGCAACAAGACCACCACCGGCACGGCCGAACTGCCGGGCGGAAGCACAGGCGTCCCGACAGCTCGATGCCGTCGCTCTGGAAAGGTGCCGGCCGCAAATGAGGGAGCCTCATGTTGCTACCGGCCACGCGCGGTGAAAAGACGCTTGCGACGGAACGCCGTATCGCACGGATGAACCGACATGCGGACGGCGCGCGCCGGCCGCGTGTGGCCGCGCTCGCCCCGGTGCCTACAAGTTGTTGGTGATGCGTTCCAGCGTGTTCGGCTGCAGCGTGTTGATCAGGTACAACGCACGCGTGGACGGGTCGGCGGTGGAGGCCGCGTTGGTGCCCTCGATGAAGCCGGTGTGGCCGGCGTCGCGGAAGGTGCCGGTCAGCCACATCGTGTTGCTGGTGGACAGCGTGCCGATGGTGACGCCCGGCTGGTTGGTGGCGGTGGGGATGGCCACGATCGTGCCGCCGCTGACACCGTCCACCGTATACGTGTAGCCGTTGGCGGCGTCGACGGCCGACACGTGCGTGAGGCCCTGCACCTGCAGCATCGTCACGTAGGGCGTGGCCGTGGTGGTGGTGTCGTCGGGCCAGGGCTGCTCCTCGCCGCCGCTGGCGAACGTGGAGTTGGCCAGCGGCGCCTGGATGATGCTGCCGTCCAGCCCGTTGATGCCCGACGCTGTGCTGGTACGCGTGACCGTCATCGCGGTCGCGTCGGTGACGCTGGTCCAGCTGGTGAAGTAGACGGCCGTCGCGGTGGCCAGGAACATGCCGCCGTTGCCGCCGCCCGTGGCCACGGTGAACGGGCTGCCGCCCGACTGCGCGATGGCGCGCACCGTGTAGGTGGGCGTGGTCTCGCCCCACACGAGGTCGGTGCCGCCCACGGGGAACGCCAGGCTGTCGACGTGCGCCGCCTCGGTGGCGACGACGGACGCCACCGACGACCCGTCGGCCGGGATCGACGAGAGGGTGGCCGACTCGGGCGTGCCGCCGTTGGCCGCGGTGTTCACCGCCACGTACAGCGCCGAGGGCGACGCCGCGAAGCTGGCGCCGTTGCTGGTGGGAGTGAAGCCGGGGATGGTGTACAGCGGCGCCGAGATCGCCGGGCTGGCGTAGTTCACGCGCACGATGTTGCCGTCCACCAGGAACAGCTGGGCGGTGGGATACCCCTGCACGGTGCCCACGGGCAGCGCGATGGCCACGCCGACGGGGCTGGAGAACGTGCCCAGCGTCACCGGGTTGGCGAAGTTGTTGTCCACCAGCACCAGCTGCGCGCCGCTCTTGATCACGAAGCCGGTGATGCCGCCGTTGGCCGAGCGCACCGTGGCCACGGGCATGGCCGACACGGTGATGGGTGCGTCGGTGGCCGACATGCCGGTGCGTACCAGGTGGACGACGTCGTCGGAGGTGTTGCAGCTGCCGTCGGCGCCGGGCAGGCGGTAGAAGTAGGCCGAGTTCATGGGCGCCTGCAGGTCGGCCGCGAAATACACGCCGGCGTAGTCGGTGTCGGCGCCGGTGACTTGCGTGCCGGTGAGCGAGCAGGTGGCGTCCACCGTGGCCGCACTCTCGCTGGAGATCTGCTGGCTGCGCGGCTCGCCGTACGACGCGAGGTCGATGGCGCGGATGTGGCCGTCGCTGGTCTTGTAGATCTCCACGCCGGCCGGCTGCATCAGGTCCTGCCCGGTCAGGAAGTCGACGCTGCCGTGCAGCGACTGGCGCTTGCCGGCATAGCTGCCGACGCTGGCCGCGGCGTACTCGCCGGTGGCCGAGTCGGCCCACGCCGCGAACACGCCGGTGGTGCCCACGAAGCTGATCAGCTCGTCGCCGCCACCGTTGTCCCCATACCCGTCATGGTAGTCGCCGCCGCAGCCGACGAGGAAGGTGGTGGTCGCCGCGCCCAGCGCGATCCAGGACGTGATTCGCCGCATGATGAATGTCTCCGTTGTGAGTTGGGACAGCAAGGCACGCGCCCGCGCCTTTCCAGGTGATCATTCAACGGCCGCGGTCACGCGCACGATGACGCCGCACGACTGAGCGCGACCTGAAAATTGTTGTGGGCTTGTAAACCCGCGCCCCGTCGAGCAGCACACCCTGCCCGGCCGCGTCCCGCGCGGCGCGTCAGCGCGCGAGCGTGTCGCGCAGGCGGTCGAGCGCGAGGGCGAAGCGCGTCATCTCGAAGTGTTGCGGATCGTCGTGCGCGCCCACGATTCCCTCGTCGATCGCCGCATGGAACGCGGGAATCATCCAGTCGCCGCGGCGCGCACTCGCCGCCGCGTAGAGCAGCGCCATCTGCGCATACTGCGCGTCGGTGAAGCCCGGGGTCGGGGCGATGAGGTCGTTGCGCGCGTTGCCTGACGGGTCGCGGCGCCGCGGCTGCGCCAGCTCCACGTGCAGGAACAGGCCGCGCGCGGCCACGCCCACGCGGCGGTTCTCCAGCTGCGTGGCGCGCCAGGGCACGCCGAAGTCGTGGCCGGTCAGCGTCTGGCCGAGGCGATCGACGAACACGTGGGCGACGGCGTCGGGCCCGGCGAAGCGCTTCAGGTCGTTGAGCGCGGGATCGTCGTCGGCGGGAAACGCCGGCGCGTCGCCCAGCCACGGCACGCTGGTGTCGTGCAGCACGAAGTAGCGCGCGAGCGGCGGCGCGGGAGCGGCGTCGCGCGCACGCGAGAGCGGCGCGTCCAGCGATCCGCCCACCGCCGTCTCGTCGACATGGTCGAGCAGCAGATGGCGCCGC
>JACMOG010000999.1 GCA_014378125.1 Vitreoscilla sp.
CGCCTCGCGTTCGAGCAAGTCGACCACGCCCGCCACGACGACGACCGCCTCGAACACGCCCACCCATCCGGTGTCGGCTACCGACCCGTCGCAGCACGTCGAGCAGTAAGGCACGTCGAGCAGCAAGCCTCGCGGGACGAGCGGCAAGGGCGCGGCGATGGCCGCGCCTTTTTTCGTTCGCCGCCCCGCCCGTCGCGCGGGCCGTGCCTCCCCTGAACAGGGGTTCATGGACGGCCGGCGTTGACTCGCGGCTACATTTGGATACGATGAAATCGGATCTGACACCGCCCTCATGTCAGGGCAGCGATCCGGGAGGCAACGGCGCATGATCACTTCGGCATCGTCATCCACGACGGCCCTGTCGGCCGCCGAGCGCGCGCAAGTCCAGCGCGCCAACGTGTCCGGGCTGCACCCGGTGGTGTTCGTGCACGGCCTGTGGCTGCTGCCCAGCAGCTGGCAGCGCTGGGCCGAGGTGTTCGAGGAGGCCGGCTACATCGCCCTCACACCCGACTGGCCCGACGACCCCGCCACCGTGGCCGAGGCCAACGCCCATCCCGACGTGATGGCCAACAAGACGGTGGGCCAGGTGGCCGACCACTTCTCCGCGCTCATCGCGCAGCTGGAGCGCAAGCCGGCCGTCATCGGCCACTCGTTCGGCGGCCTGCTGGCCCAGATCCTGGCGGGACGCGGCCAGTCGGCGGTCACCGTGGCCATCGATCCGGCGCCGTTCCGCGGCGTGCTGCCGTTGCCGTTCTCGGCGCTGAAGGCGTCGTGGCCCGTGCTGGGCAACCCCGCCAACCGCAATCGCGCGGTGCCGCTCAGCGTCGAGCAGTTCCGCTACGCGTTCGCCAACGCGGTGAGCGAGGACGAGGCGCGCGAGCTGCATCGCACCTATGCCGTGCCGGCGTCCGGCGCGCCGCTGTTCCAGGCCGCCACGGCCAACCTCAACCCGTGGACCGAGGCGCAGGTGGACACGCTCAACCACGAGCGCGGCCCGCTGCTGATCGTGTCGGGGCAGAAGGACAACACGGTGCCGTGGTCCATCGCCAACGCGTCGTTTCGGCAGCAGCAACTCAACTCGGGCCTCACCGAGATCGTCGAGATGCCCGACCGCGGCCACTCGCTCACCATCGACAGCGGCTGGCGCGAGGTGGCCGACACGGCGCTCGCGTTCGTGCGCCGCTTCGCGGTGGCCGACGCCTTCGAGTCGGCCTATCTTTTCGACGAGGAAGTGGATCGGCGCGTGGCGGCCTGAGGCCCCGCGTCAGGCGTCGACACTGCCCTTGGCGATTCGCGCCGCCAGCTTCATCAGCGTCGGAAGGCGCTTGCGCCCGTGCATCGTGCGCACGCGCGCCTTCGCGGCGCCCAGGTCGATGCCGGCGCAGGTGATCACCAGCGCGGCCGTCTCTTCCTCGCGGTAGATCTCGAACTGCTCGGGCGTGTCCTTGGACCCGCTCTTCGACACCCCGATCACCGCGGCGCGACCGCCCAGCGTGTCGTGCAGCCGGCGGCCGAGGCCGGGCGTCTCCTGCGCGTCGAGGTGCACGAAGCCGTCCATCACGATCGCCTCGGGCTGCAGGCCGTTGGCGTCGAGCAGCTGCACCAGCCACGGCAGCGCGCGCAGGTCGAGTTCGCCCTTGGCGGGCTTCTCCACATGCCCGATGCGCAGCGAATAGTTCTTGGTGCCCTCCGGGGCGGCCCAGTCGTCGAACGCGACGGCGGCGACCAGGGCGTGATCGCCGTGGATCTGGAAGTCCATGACCAGTTTCATGGACGCATTGTCGCAGCGCCCGCCTTGCTCAGCGCGAGCGGCTGCGCGGCCAGCGGCCGGCGGCCTGCAGCGGCGCGATGGCGTTGGCGAAAGTCTCGCCCACCTCGATGACCAGGTGCAGGATCGCGGCCGAGTCGGGGCCGGTCTTCAGGCCCGCGCGCGCCTCGACGATGCGCTTGCGCAGGCTGGCGAGCTGCACCGGGATCTCCACCGGCGGCGTCACGGCGCGCAGGGCGGGCAGCTTGGCGATGAGGGCGAAGAGGTCTTCGCGCGCGTCGAGCAGGCGCGAGATGGCCATGGCGGTAGGCTGCTCGTAGCGCGCCGTCTCGACCAGCTCGACCAGGTCCTTCGCGCTCGCGCCGAACTCATCCACGACTGCCTCGAACTCACGCTGATCCATCGTTGCTCCCGGGCTGAAGGCCTGCATTGTGCCGCCATCCGAGGATGCGCCAGCAACGGCGCGCCGGCAAGGGATGGGGACGTCAGTCGGCCGCGCGTTTCGTGGCCACCAGCGGCTGCACGCCGCCCGTATCCAGCCGCCGACGGCCGGGCTCCTCGGCCGTGAGCGGATCGCATTCCTTCATCGTGGCCAGGCAGCGCTCGGTGAGGCGCTGGTAGGTGGCCGTGCCCTCGCGCTTCCAGTCGAGCTCCTGGTCGGTCAGCTCGCGCAGGATCTTCGCCGGCACGCCCGCGGCCAGCGAGCGTGCCGGCACCTTCAGGCCTGCACGCACGAAGGCGCTGGCGGCCACGAAGGCGCCGGGGCCGATCTCCGCCTCGTCCATCACCACGGCGTTCATGCCCACCAGCGCGTCTGCGCGCACCACGCAGCCGTGCAGCACCGCGCCGTGGCCGATGTGCGCGTTGTCCTCCAGCAGCGTGTCCGAAGCCGGGAAGCCGTGGATCACGCAGGTGTCCTGCACGTTGCAGCCGGTCTTGAGCACGATGCGGCCGAAGTCGCCGCGCAGGCTGGCGCACGGCCCGATGTACGCGCCGGGGCCGATCACCACGTCGCCGATGAGCACGGCCGTCGGGTGGACGTAGGCCGTGGGGTCGACCACGGGGCGCAGGCCGTCGATCTCGTAGCAGGGCATGGGTGTCTTCCTCGGGTAAAGGGCATGGACTTGCGTTTGGTCAACGCGGAGTCTAAGATTAACCGACCGGTCGGTCAAAGAATCGATCAACCAGCCCGCAGCGGGTGGGGGAGACAACCCTTTTTCCTGCGCAAACTTCGAACCAGAGGCCCGCCCGTGCCAGACACCATCCTCCTGTCCTCGCCTGACGCGCTCGTGCTGGTCGCCCAGCGCGGCGCGGTGCGCACGCTCACGCTCAATCGTCCCGCGGCGCTCAACAGCTTCACGCAGGACATGCACGCCGAGCTGCGCGCCGCGCTCGACCACATCGCCGTCAACCCCCAGGTGCGCGCGGTCGTGACCACCGGCGCCGGCCGCGGCTTCTGCGCGGGGCAGGACCTGAACGACCCGGGCATGGCGCCGGGTGCCGACGGCAAGCCCGACATCGGCGCCGTCATCGAGGCCCACTACCGCCCGCTGGCGATGCGCCTGCAGGCGTTGCCGGTGCCGGTCGTCTGCGCCGTCAACGGCGTGGCCGCCGGCGCGGGCGCCAACTTCGCGCTGTGCTGCGACATCGTGCTGGCCGCGCGCTCGGCCAGCTTCATCCAGGCATTCTCGAAGATCGGGTTGATCCCCGACTGCGGTGGCACCTGGCTGCTGCCGCGCCTGGTGGGCCGCTCGCGCGCGCTGGCGCTGGCGCTCACCGGCGACAAGCTGTCGGCCGCCGACGCCGAGCGATTCGGCCTCATCTGGCAGGCCGTCGACGACGCCGACCTGGCCACGCAGGCGCAGGCGCTGGCCGACAAGCTTGCCGCGCTGCCGTCGAAGGCGCTGGTGGCCACGCGGCACGCGCTCGATGCGTCGCAGTCGCTGACGCTGGAAGAGGCGCTGGCGCTCGAGGCCCGCGTGCAGGGCGAGCTGGGCCGCGCGCACGACTTCTCCGAAGGCGTGGCCGCGTTCACGCAGAAGCGTCCCGCGGCGTTCAAGGACCGCTGATGTCCGACGTCCAGGCCATCGCCGAGCGCGTGCGCGACCACCTGTGGGCCACCGACCGCGCGTCGCAAGGCATGGGCATGCGCGTGGCGGCCATCGGTCCCGGCAGCTGCACCATGACCATGACCGTGCGCGAGGACATGCTCAACGGCTACGGCACCTGCCAGGGCGGCCTGCTGTCGGCGCTGGCCGACTCGTGCTTCGCGTTCGCGTGCAACGCATGCAACCAGATCACCGTGGCCTCGGGCTTCAACGTCGAGATCGTGGCGCCGGGCCGCCTGGGCGACGTGCTCACGGCCACGGCCGTCGAGGTGAGCAAGTCCGGCCGCATGGGCGTCTACGACGTCGACGTGCGCAACCAGCGCGACGAGCGCGTGGTCGCCTTCCGCGGCCGCTCCTACACGATGAAAGGCAAGCCCGTGCTTGCAGATCAAGACTGACATGCCGATCCATGCCCTGCGTCCCACCGAGCTCGACCCCATCGAACGCGCGAGCCGCGACGAGATCGCCGCGCTGCAGCTCACGCGCCTGCGCGCCACGCTGGAGAACGTCTACGCCAACGTGCCGCACTACCAGCGCGCGTTCGACGACAAGGGCGTGCACCCGTCCGACCTGAAGACGCTGGCCGACCTGGCCAGGTTCCCGTTCACCTGCAAGGGCGACCTGCGCGCCAACTACCCGTTCGGCATGTTCGCGGTGCCGCGCGAGCAGGTGGTGCGCGTGCACGCGTCGTCGGGCACCACCGGCAAGCCCACCGTCGTCGGCTACACGCAGGCCGACATCGACCACTGGGCCGACCTGGTGGCCCGGTCGCTGCGCGCCGCCGGCGTGCGCCGCGGCGACATGGTGCACGTGGCCCACGGCTAGGGCCTGTTCACCGGCGGCCTGGGCGCGCACTACGGCGCCGAGCGCCTGGGCTGCACCGTGGTGCCGATGTCGGGCGGACAGACCGAGAAGCAGGTGCAGCTGATCACCGACTTCAAGCCCGACGCGATCATGGTCACGCCGTCGTACATGCAGGTGATCTGCGAGGAGTTTCGCCGCCAGGGCCTGGATCCGCGCGAGATGAGCGTGCGCGTGGGCGTCTTCGGCGCCGAGCCGTGGACGGAGGCGATGCGGCGCGACATCCAGCAGGCGGCCAACATCGACGCGGTCGACATCTACGGCCTGTCCGAAGTGATGGGGCCGGGCGTGGCGAGCGAATGCATCGAGAGCAAGGACGGCCCGGTGATCTGGGAAGACCATTTTTATCCCGAAGTCATCAATCCCGAGACGGGCGAAGTGGTGGCGGACGGCGAGGAGGGCGAGCTGGTTTTCCCGTCGCTGCCCCGAGAGGCCATGCCTGTCATCCGCTACCGCACGCGGGACTTGACGCGCCTGCTGCCGCCGACCTCGCGCTCCATGCGCCGCATGGGCAAGATCGTCGGCCGCTCCGACGACATGCTCATCATCCGTGGCGTGAACCTGTTTCCCACGCAGATCGAGGAAATCGTGCTGGCCCAC
>JACMOG010000096.1 GCA_014378125.1 Vitreoscilla sp.
ACGAGCCCGCGCGCGTGGGCGATCTCGCGGCCGCCATCCTGGCCGCGGGCGCCGTGGGCATCAACATCGAGGACGGCAGCAAGGATCCCGCGCTGCTGTGCGCCAAGATCGCCGCCGCGCGCGCCGCCGCCGCGGCGGCCGGCGTCGGCCTGTACATCAACGCTCGCATCGACGTCTGGCTGAGGGGCCTGGCCCCTGTCGGCGAGCGCGTGGCCGAGACCCTGGCCCGCGCCGCGCGCTACCGCGCCGCGGGCGCGAACGGCCTGTTCGCGCCGGGCATCACCGACGAGGCCGTGATCGCCGCGTTGGTGGCCGGCACCGACATGCCCGTGAACGTGCTGGCGTGGACGGGCCTGCCAGAGGCCGAACGCCTGCAGGCGCTGGGCGTGCGCCGCCTGAGCGCCGGCTCGGCCATCTCGGAGGCGACGCATGCGCACGTGCTGGCGATGATGCGCGAGTTCGTGGCCACGGGTCGCGTGGACACCGGCGGCGTGGCGCCGGCGTCGTATGGCGAGCTGCAGGCGCTGATGGCGAAGGACTAAGGGGTCAGGCATCTCCTCGCGCAGCGAGGCAATGCCTCGAACGTCAGCCAAGGCGGTGGATCGGGGTCAGGCATTGCCCGCGGGTACGCGGGAGATGCCAGACCCCTTCGCGTGATGTCTTCAGCTTTGCCAGCCGCCGCCCAACGCCTTGACCAACGCCGTCGCCACCAGCTGCCGCTGCCCGGCCAGCTGGGCGGCCTGCAGCTGCGCGGTCAGCAGCGACTGCTGCGCGGTGATCACGTCGAGGTAGGTGGCCACGCCGCCCTCGTAGCGGGCGCTGGACATGTCCAGCACGCGCTGCGCCGAGGCCACGGCCACGTTGGCCTGGGAGGTGGCGCGATCGAGCGAGGCCACGCCGGTGATGCCGTCCTCCACCTCCTGCATCGCCACCAGCACCGCGCGGCGATACGTGGCCACCGACACGTCGTAGCCGGCCTTGGCGAAGTCGACGTTGGCGCGCGTGCGGCCGGCGTCGAACAGGGTCTGGGTGGCCGACACGCCGATGGACCACAGCAGGCTGGGCGCGTCGAACAGCGCGCTGAGCACGCGGCTCTCCTCGCCGAGGCTGGGCGCCAGCATGATGCTCGGATAGAACGCCGCGGTGGCGACGCCCACCTGCGCGTTGGCGGCGGCCATCGCGCGCTCGGCCGAGGCCACGTCGGGACGGCGCTGCAGCAGGTCGGACGGCAGGCCCAGCGGAATGGCCGGCGGCTGCAGGTCGCGCCGTATCGGGGGCAGGCTGAACGTGGGCGCGGGCGCGCCCACCAGCGTGGCGATGGCGTGCTCGAACTGCGCACGCTGGCGTTTCTGCACGTCCACCTGGGTGAGCGTGTTGTCCAGCAACGCCTGTTGCTGCGCCACCTCGAGGCCCGTGCCGGCGCCCAGGTCGTGGCGCGAGTTGACCAAGCCGAGGGCTTTGCGTTGCAGCGCGATGGAGTGATCGAGCACGTCGAGCGAGGCGTCGAGCGTGACCAGGCTGAACCAGTCGGACGCAAGCTCGGCGCTCACCACCAGGCGCGTGCTGGCCAGGTCGGCGACCGACTGCTCGGCCGACGCCTTCGCGCCTTCGACGCTGCGCGACACGCGGCCCGCCAGGTCGGCCTCGTAGCTGGCGCCCACGCCCAGCGTGAAGTCGTTCTGCACGGTGGTGAAGTTGGGCGACGAATAGTTGGCCAGCGGGCGGTTGGCCGAGATGCGGAAGCGCTGGTCGCGCGATGTGAGGTTCAACGACGGGAACAGGCCGGCCGACTGCGCCGTGACGGTGGCGCGCGCCTGCGCGAGACGCGCGGCCGCGATCGCCAGCGTGGGGCTGTCGGCCATCGCACGCGTCTCCAGCGCGTCGAGCTGCGCGTCGCCGAAGGCCTGCCACCACGCGCCCTTGTCGGCGCCGTCGGCGGGCGTGCCGGTGCGCCAGGGGGCGTCCAGCTTCCAGGCCACGGGCAGGTCGGGCGCGGGGCGCTTGTAGTCGGGGCCGACGGCGCAGCCGCTGGCGGCCAGCACGGCCGCCGCCAGCAGCGAGAGTCGCAGCGATCGCATCACGCCGGCGCCTTCGCGGTGGCGGGTGCCTGCAGCGTGACCACGTCGCCGTCCACCATCGAGTCGGGCGGGTTCAGCACCAGCCGGTCGGTGGCCAGCAGCCCGCCGCTCACCTCCACCGTGGTGCCGTTGTTGCGGCCCAGCGTGACGGCCTTCAGCGTGACCTTGCCCTGTGCATCGACCGTCGCCACGCGCGTGCCCTCGCCGCGGAACAGCAGCGCATTGCTGGGCACCGACAGCGTGGCGCTGGCCGACAGCGGGAGCGCCAACTGCACGTAGGCGCCGGGCAGCAGGGCGCCGTCCTTGTTGGGCAGCGACACCTCCACCTGCATCGTGCGCGTGCTGG
>JACMOG010001000.1 GCA_014378125.1 Vitreoscilla sp.
CAGACCAACCCGACCGTCGCCGCTCGCAAGCGCACGACGCCGGGCGTGCTGGTGAACGTGGGCTACGACGTGGCCACCTACGGCGGCCCGGCGCAATACCTGAGCGATCGCCTCTCGTCGGATCCGAAGTCCGTCCTGCAGGCGCTGGTGGTCGACGGCGAGGACCACACGAACGACTGGTCCATCACCGACTTCACCGCCGCCGAACTCAAGCAGTGGATCGGCGGCACCACGTACGACGCGCGCGACCAGCGCCCGACCGCACTGAATGGCCAGTACCCGGTGCTGACGATGCAGGGGATCATCGGCATCGCCAAGGCGAAGTCGGTGACCACCGGCCGCACGATCAGCGTGTATCCCGAGGCCAAGAACCCGGTGTGGAACGACGCCCAGGCCATCGCCAACGGCTGCGGCACCGGCCCGCACCCGTACCTCGACGCGTTCGTCAAGCTGGTCGTCGACAACGGCCTCAATACCAAGGCGTCGCCAATCTTCGTGCAGAGCTTCGACCCGGCCGCGCTGAAGTACATGCGCTCCATCGGCCTGGCCACCAAGGTGGTGCAACTGGTCGACGGCAACGACACGGACTACAAGACGGACGCGATGATCTACCAGACCAACGACGTCTACAACTTCGTCGATGGCCGCCCGTACAGCTGGACGCTGGCGGCCGACCCGCGCTACTTCGGCGCCATGCTGACGCCGGCAGGACTGGCCGAGGTCAAGACCTATGCCGACGGCATCGGCCCGTGGAAGCCGCAGGTGATGAAGCTGACGGTGTCGCCTTACCCGGCGACGAACGCCGACGGCAGCGCCTACGTGGGCACGCTGGCCAACGTCAACACGATCGCGCCCACCAGCCTGATCGCGGACGCGCACAAGGCCGGCCTGTTCGTCCACACGTACACGTTCCGCAACGAGGCCAAGTACCTCGCGGGTGTCTACAAGGGCGACCCGGCCGCCGAGTACCTGGCGTTCTTCCGCGCGGGCATCGACGGCGTGTTCACCGACTTCTCGAACACCGGCTTCGCGGCGCGCAAGAGCTACCTGGCCGAGACGGGCCGCTGGCCGCGCCAGGGGCGACGCGAAGCGTGCAGAATCGGTGGCTTCGACGTCGCGACCCGAGACCACCCGATGAGCAAGCACTGCACGCACACCCACCTGATCGCGCACGTCATGCCCAGCGCGCTGGGCTGCGAGGAGTGCCTGAAGACCGGCGACGAGTGGGTGCACCTTCGGCTGTGCCGCATCTGCGGCCACGTGGGCTGCTGCGACGACTCGCCCAATCGGCATGCGACGAAGCACTTCCATGCCACGTCGCACCCCATCATCGAAGGCTACGACCCGCCCGAAGGCTGGGGCTGGTGCTTCGTGGACAAGCTGATGCTCGCCTGGGCGGCGATACCACGCCGCAGGACGGGCCGATTCCCCGCTTCTATTGATCGACGCGGCCTTTCTCGCGCATCGATCCGGCGCTCAGGCCTTCCTGTCGCGGCGGCGCGCGAGCCCGCCGACCAGGCCCAGGCCGGCCAGCATCAGCGCGAGGTTGGCGGGTTCCGGCACGGCCGCCGGCGCGACGTAGTCGTCCGGACTGGCATCGATCCAGCCGCGGTAGGTGCCGCCGCCAATCAGCGTGGTGCCGGTGATCTCGAGCGCGTACTCGCCCAGGGTCAGGGAGAGGCCGCTGCCGCTCATGGCGGTCGGCGCGAAGTTCATTGTGGCGAAGTAGAAGGTGTACTCGCCCGTGGCCGTGTACAGCGTCGCGCCGGAGAACGAGACCGACTGGGCCGGCACGAAGAGCGAGCTGACGGAAAAGTCGATCGCCGACGAGTCCGGCAGGTCGAAGTAGTAGTCGTCGACGAACGTGTTGCCCGCCACGTGCATGACGTGCTGGTTGGTGAAGGCGTCGGCGCGGGTGTCGGTGAACGTGAATTTCAGGTCGGACTGGCCCGCGAGGCTGCCGTTCTTGAGGACGAACGAGTTGTTGACGGTGTCCGCGTTGGCGCACGAGACGGCGCCGATGCAGAAGGCCGCCGCGACGGCGATTTGCTTGAATGAGTTCATGGTGGAGTGCGCTATGAGTTGAAGAAGCGAGGCCAAAGAGGCGCGCCGGCTCGCGGCGCGCCTCGGTGACGGATCAGTGCGGCGCCGTGGCGCCCAGCGTCGTGGCCAACGCGTCGACGTCCAGCGAGCCGAGGCCGGTGGCCGGGTTGTAGGTGGCGGTCGATTTGTAGAAGCCGTTCGTGCCGGCGGTGATGGCCTTGAACGGCGAGCCGGCGCCATAGCCGACCTTCTTGAAGGCCGCGTACAACTGCGGCCCCGGGGTGCCGATGCGACCCTTCGGGTTGCTGGCGGTCACCGGGATGCCCTGGCTGATCAGCGTGAAGATGCCGTTGAGCTGCGGCGCCACGAAGCTGGTGCCGCCGCCGTTGCCGGTGTAGATCGCAGGCGCGTTGTCGGGCTGCGACTGGAAGACCAGGAAGCCGCTGTACGGATCGGCGTCGAGCGAGACATCGGGCACGTTGCGGCCGGCGGCGTTCGCCGGCATGTCGACGAAGTCGCCATAGCCGTGCCCGGTGACGGCCGGGCCGCAGATCAGCGTCTGCGCGGTGGCGGAGACGGCGACGCCGGTGACCCCGCCCTGCCAGGACGGCCTGGCGAAGTTGACGCTGACGCCGCCGCCGCCGCCGACCACCATGGCGCTGGCGTGGTACGTGTCGAGCCCGTACCAGGTGACCATGTAATCCTTCATGTAGTCCCAGCCCCAGGCGCGTTCCGTGGGCACCGTCACGGCGCCGTACTTGTGCGCGTAGGTGTTGGGCAGCGTGGTGCCGCCCGCGGCCAGCACGGTGGGATCCGCCGCCGGGAAATCGACGCTCAACAGCGTCGAGCCGTCGTTGACGATCTCCGGGCTGCCCCAGCTGATCGAGAGGACGTCGACCTTGTCTTCGATGACCGCCTGCGCGAACAGGTCGACGAAGCCGCTGCCGGTGTTGGGCGCCATGTAGACGCGCATGTCGGCGCCGGGGGCGATGCCGCCGGACTGCTCGACGTCGAGCGTCGTCTCGCCGGAGCCGTCGCTGAGCGGGCCGTCGGTCGGTCCGCCGTCGACCAGCACGTCGGTGATGCGGGTGCCGCTGACGGCGAGCTTCAGGTCGCTCCAGTACTGGTAGGCGTCGGACTGGTAGTAGCTGGCCAGCGTGGCGATGCCGATGGTCTTGCCCGCACCGGTGTAGCCCTTCCCGTACAGCGGATTGATGTTGTACTTCGCGGCCACGTCGGCCGTGGTGTAGAGGCCCGGCGGCGTGGTGGCCGGCTTCAGCGGCCCGGCCGTGCGTTGCGGCTCCACGAAGTCGCCCGCCAGCACGCCGTCGCCGGGAACCGTGACGCGGTGCGAGGTGGCCATCGGCCGGTTGCTGAGGCCCGAGACGACGGAGATCACGCCGGCGAACTGCGCCGGAATGATGGCGTTCGTGGCCGGCGCCTGCCAGGCCAGGCCGCCGGCGCTGAAGGCGTGGATGGTGGTGCCGAAGGCGGCGGCGATCTGCGCGTTGGTGGCCTGGACGGTGATCAGCAGGTTGTTGGCGTGCACCTTGGTGATGCTGAAGCCCTTCGACTTCAGCCAGGCACTGACCAGGGCCACGTTCGCAGGGGTCTGGCCGTAGGTCGCCGCGAAGACATCCGGCGTGATGAACTTGCGGAAGTTGGCGCTGGCGGGATCGCCGACGCTCGCCACGGCGGCGTCGAGTGCCGCGCGGTTGCGCACGGCCAGGGCGGTGGTGGCGGCGAGGCCCAGGGCCAGGGTCACCGCCGTGGCGACCAGGGTCAGGGCGGTCTGCGGGCGCGGTGCGCGCGGTTTCACGTTTCGATTGCTCATGGGTTTCAGACATGTGTGCGGGATGGAAGGGAGGCGGTGCCGTCGACGACTCAGACCTGGGCGGTCTTGGCGGCCTTGCGGCGACGCGCCATCAGGCCGAGGAAGCCCAGGCCGGCCAGCGTCAGCGCGGCGGGAGCGGGTTCCGGAACCGGTGCCGCGATGGCGACCGTGGTGAAGTCCAGGATGTCGATCTGCGTGCCGTCCGCCGCGTCGAGCTCGATCCGGAAGATCGGATCGGAGCTCACGACGCCGATGAACGTGGAGCTGCCCACCCCGAAGGTCTCGAACGTCGTGACGTAGTCGGTGTTGTTCAGGGTCAGGCTGACCGTGTCCGCGCCGTCGAAGGTGCCGATGTCGAAGGCCACCGCATACATCCCGTCGACCTGCGGATCCATCACCACGTTCACGCCCGGGATGCCGACCATCGCGAGATAGGTCTGGCCCGAGCCGAAGGCGCCGTCGTTCTCCAGGTACGGATGCGTGAAGTGCTGGTAGGTGCTGATGCCGAGGGGGCCGTCGATGTAGGGTCGTGCCTCGAGGGTGTCGTCACCCGCCGGGAAGCCATACGTCACGAGGCCGGGAGCGGCCGCGGCGAAGGACGCCGCGTCCGAGAAAGTGGTGTAGGTCGTCGCCTTCGCGGCGCCGCTGGCGGTCAGCAGGCCTACCAGCGCGGCCGTCAGGAACAGGGGGGCGAAAGTGCGGGGGCGGCAAGAGGGTCGCATTCAGGTTCTCCGGAAATGTGTGAGAAAAATGACGCTTTACGAAGCGGTGACAAAGCCAGCATCAAGGCGTGGATCGGCTTCAGGCGATTGCGCGAGAACCTCTCGTGGGTGATCTCGCGCCAGATGAGCCGGCACGACACCGGCGCCTGGATGCCGATCCCCGCGGCCGAGGCGCTCGACCCGCGATCGGACCCGAAAGTGCCGCTGATGCGCGACTTCTGCTCCGATCCGCTTCCCGAGATCGAGATGCGCGAGGACGACGGCCGCACGATCGTCTCGCTGGCCCCCGGCCCGGTGGGCACGGCGGGCCAGGTGTCCTGCCTGTTCGGCAAGATCCATCGCCGCATGCCGCATTTCCGCAGCGAGACGGATCAGTTCTCGAAGTTCATGTGCGACCTCAACGTGCCATCCGAGCTGACGATCTTCGATCTTTTCGTGCATCAGTCGATGGCGTACGCGACGCCGCCCGCGGTCACGCTCTCCAGCCTGATGGAGCCGCGCGACCCCGCGCTGGATCGGAGCCTCCTGCCGCTGCACGAGTCGCTGACCGAGCTTGGCTCACCCGCGCCCGCGCCGCTCACGCTCGAGGTGCCGCGCTACCAGCAGATGATCGACCTGGTGATGGCGCGCATGGGCTGGGCGCCGGAGGAATTCAACGGCTTTCGCCTGCGCATGAACTACCCGCCGCTGCCCGCGGTGCTGACCACGCGCTACGAGTTGCCCGTCACGTCCTGACGCGCGATCAGGACGTCGTCACGCGCCTCGCCCACGCGTCGTCGGCCACCACCACCGGCACGCCCTGGGCAGCGCCCTCGTCCCAGGGCTCGTCGATCAGCAGCGCGTGCACCTGCGGCCAGGCCGCCACGTGGAAGGGCGCGGCGGTGCCCAGCTTCGAGTGGTCGGCCAGCACCAGCGTGCGGCGGGCGCAGGCGATCATCGCGCGGTTGTCGTGCTGCCACGTGCCGCCGGTGAGCGCGATCTGCACCTGCTTGTCGCCGGCGAAGATCACGGCGATGATCGCGTTCGTGCTGCCGGGCCTGTGCATGGCCACGGTGGTGCCCACCGCGTTCGCCGCGGCCGGACGGCGTGCCGATGCGCTGA
>JACMOG010001001.1 GCA_014378125.1 Vitreoscilla sp.
CCTCGCCCACCAGGAACGCGTGCACGCCGGCGGCCCGCATCTTCGCCACGTCGGGCTGCGCCAGGATGCCCGACTCGGTGACCAGCAGGCGGTCGGCGGGCACGTCGGCCATCAGCGCCAACGTGGTGTCGAGCGTGACCTCGAAGGTGCGCAGGTTGCGGTTGTTGATGCCCAGAAGCGGCGTCTTCAGGCGCAGTGCGCGCAGGAGTTCCGCGCCGTCGTGCACCTCCACCAGCACGTCCATGCCCTGCTCCACGGCGGCCTGCTCGAGCTCGGCCATCTGGCCGTCCCCCAGGCACGCGGCGATCAGCAGCACGCAGTCGGCGCCCATCGCGCGGGCCTCCACCACCTGGTAGGGGTGGATGAGGAAGTCCTTGCGGATCACCGGCAAGGCGCAGGCGGCGCGCGCGGCCTTCAGGTAGTCCTCGTGGCCCTGGAAGAACTGCACGTCGGTAAGCACCGACAGGCATGCGGCGCCGTGCGCGGCGTAGCTGACGGCGATGGCCGCGGGGTCGAACTGCGCCCGCAGCACGCCCTTGCTGGGGCTGGCCTTCTTGATCTCGGCAATGACGGCCGCGTCGCCGCGTGCCACCTTCGCGCGCATGGCGGCGGCGAAGCCGCGCGGCGTGTCCTGGCCGTTCGCGAGCTCCTGCAGGTCGCCGGCACTGCGGCGCGGACGGGCGGCGGCGATCTCCTCGCGCTTGACCTCGACGATGCGTTGCAGGATGTCAGACATTTGTCTTCAGCCTCTGGGTGACGGCCACGAACTGCTCCAGCTTGGCTTGCGCCGCGCCGCTGGCCACGGCCTCGCGGGCACGCTTCACGCCCTCGGCCACCGAAGCGGCCACGCCGGCGCAATACAGCGCGGCGCCGGCGTTGAGCAGCACGATGTCGCGCACCGGACCATCTTCGTTGGACAGCGCGCGGCGGATGCAGGCCACCGACTCCTGCTGGTTGGCCACGCGCAGCACGCGCGAGTCGTACACCGGCAGGCCGAAGTCGCTGGGGTGCACCACGTACTCGCGCACCTCGCCGTTGTTCAGCTCGCCCACCAGCGTCTCGCCCGACAGCGACACCTCGTCCATGCCGTTCTGGCCGTACACCACCATCACGTGCTCCGAACCCAGGCGCTGCAGCACGCGCACCTGGATGCCCACCAGGTCGGGGTGGAACACGCCCATCAGCTGGTTGGGCGCCCCCGCCGGGTTGGTGAGCGGGCCCAGGATGTTGAAGATGGTGCGCACGCCAAGCTCCTTGCGCACCGGCGCCGCGTGCCTCATCGACGCGTGGTGGTTGGGCGCGAACATGAAGCCGATGCCGGTCTCCTGCAGGCAGGTGGCCACGAGCTCGGGGCTCAGGTTGATGTGGGCGCCCAGCGCCTCCATCACGTCGGGGCGGCCCGGGGTGGGCGACACGCTGCGCCCGCCGTGCTTGGCCACGCGCGCGCCGGCCGCGGCGGCCACGAACACCGAGGCGGTGGAGATGTTGAACGTGTGGGTGCTGTCGCCGCCGGTGCCCACGATGTCGACCAGGTACGTGCGGTCGAGCACCGGCACCGGCACCGCGAACTCGCGCATCACGGTGGCCGCGGCGGTGATCTCGCCGATGGTCTCCTTCTTCACGCGCAGCCCGATGGCCAGCGCCGCGATCATCGTGGGCGACACCTCGCCGCGCATGATGCGGCGCATCAGCGACAGCATCTCGTCGTGGAAGATCTCGCGGTGCTCGATGACGCGAGTCAGGGCTTCGGTGTCGGTGATCGGCATGCGCGGTCTTTCAGTGGGCGGCGCCGACGGCGCGACGGATTTCGGAGATCGCGTGGTCCATGCCGGCGGCGTCGACGTCGAGGTGGGTGGCGAAGGGCAGCTTGTACAGGCCCGTGCACAGCACGCCGCGCGAGCGCAGCTGGTCGACCAGCGAATCGTGCTCGCCGCCCCACTTCGCGGCCGTGCGCGCCTGCACCAGCGCAGGCGCGAGATCGACGAACAGGATGTTGCTGGCTGGCGGCGTGAACGTGAGCCCTTCGATGCCGGCCAGGCCTTGCGCGAGGCGGCGTGCATGGGCGTGGTCGTCGGAAAGGCGCCGCACGTGGTACTCCAGCGCGTGCGTGGCCGCGGCCGCCAGCAGGCCGGCCTGGCGCATGCCGCCGCCGGCCATCTTGCGCACGCGTTTCGCGCGCGCGACCAGCTCCGTGGAGCCCACCAGCGCCGAACCCACCGGCGCGCCCAGGCCCTTGCTGAAGCACACCGACACGCTGTCGAACAGGTCGGCGATGGCGCGCGCCTCGGCATGCGGATCGGTGCCCGCCGCGTCGGCCTGCGCCACCGCGGCGTTGAACACGCGGGCGCCGTCCAGGTGCGTGGCGAGCCCGGGGCGGCGCGCGAGCGCGGTGGCGTCGCGCAGGTAGTGCATGGTCATCGGCTGCCCGCCGAACGTGTTCTCGAGCGCCAGCAGCCGGGTGCGCGCGAAGTGCGCGTCGTCGGGCTTGATGGCGGCCTCGATGTCGGCCAGCGCCAGCGAGCCGTCGGCCTGGTGCGCGATGGGCTGCGGCTGGATGCTGCCCAGCACCGCGGCGCCGCCGCCTCCCCAGCGATAGGTGTGCGCCAGCTGCCCCACCAAATACTCGTCGCCGCGCTGGCA
>JACMOG010001002.1 GCA_014378125.1 Vitreoscilla sp.
CCCGCCCACCACCAGCAGCGACTGCCCCGCGCCGCCGCCCTGGGCCACGCCCAGGCGGTCGAACAGCAGCTCCCACGCGGTGATGGCGGTCAGCGGCAGCGCGGCGGCCTGGCTGTCGTCCAGCGAAGAGGGCGCGAGCGCGGCGATGCGCTCGTCCACCACGTGCAGCTCGCTGTTGGCGCCGGGGCGCGTGATCGAGCCGGCATAGAACACGCGGTCGCCCACCTGGAACCCTGCCACCTCCGCGCCCAGGCCTTCGACGATGCCGACGGCGTCGCGCGGGCCCGGCTGCGGGGCGGGCAGGTCGAGGTCTTCGAGGGCGTCGGGCTGGTCCACGGGCAGGTTGCGGCGGTATCCAATGGCTTTCATGGCGAACTCCGGTTGTCGATGATCGAATGGTATTGACACAATTTCGGCTTGATAAGATCGCCTTGGAAGGCATCAGTTTCAAATGAAGATTGAAAATATAGGCGATCTCCGCGTGCTCATGCAGACCGCGCGCGGCGGCACGCTCACCGCGGCGGCGCGCGTGCTGGGCATCACGCCGGCGGCGGCCAGCGCCACGCTGAAGCGGCTGGAGTCGCAGCTGGGCACCCGCCTGTTCGAGCGCTCCACGCGCGCCATGCGGCTCACGCAGCAGGGCCAGATCCTGCTCGACTACGCCCAGCGTGCGTTCGAGCTGCTGGACGAGGGCGAGTCGCAGGTGGACGCCGACCGGGCGACGCTGCTGGGCACGCTGCGCGTCGCCGCGCCGTCCGACCTCACCCGCAGCGTGCTGCTGCCGCTGTTCGACGAGTTCCTGTCCGCTCATCCCGGCCTGCAACTGCGCCTGTCGGTGGCCGACCGCGTGCTGGACGTACTCAAGGATGAGGTCGACGTGGCCATTCGCTACGGCGCGCTGGCCGACTCGCGCCTGGTCGCGCGCACGCTGGCGCTCGCGCGACCGGTCTGCAGCGCCTCGCCGGACTACCTGCGGCGCCACCCCGCGCCGCGCACGCCGCACGACCTGGTCGACCACAACTGCATCACCTTCGACCGCGCCGGCCGGCGCCACCGCGCGTGGCGCTTCTGCCGCGACGGCCAATGGACGGAGGTGCGGGTGGACGGCGACCGCAGCGTCGACGACGCATCGCTGGCGCGCGAGTGGGCGCTGGCGGGCCACGGCGTGCTGCTGAAGTCGGAGATCGACCAGCGCCGCGATCTCGAGAGCGGCGCGCTGGTGCCCCTGCTCGAAGACTGGCAGACCGAGCCGTACCCGCTGCACGCGCTGCTGCCCAGCGGCCGCTTCGTGCCCAATCGGGTGCGGGCGCTCGTGGACTTCCTGGCCTCGCGTTTCAAGGACGTTGCCTGATGCACTTCGATCCCGAAGAGACCCACGTCGAACCGTTCGTGCACCGGACGCGGAAGGTCAAGTCGCTCCACTTCTCGTTCGCGGAAGTCCAGAGCAGCATGAACCTGGCGGATCCGGACGCGCTCGACCTCGTCTACACGCGCACGATGATGGGTTTCCTGTTGTTCAACCCCGCGCCCTTGCGGATCGGCATGATCGGCCTGGGCGGCGGATCGCTGGCCAAGTTCTGCTACCGGCACCTGCCCGAGGCCGACATGACCGTGCTCGAGATCAACCCGCACGTCATCGCGCTGCGCCAAGAGTTCTCGATCCCCGAGGACGACGCACGATTCCGCGTGGTCCGGGCCGATGGTGCCAGGTATGTGCGCGCGCACGCGGGCGTCTTCGACGTCCTGCTGGTGGACGGGTACGACAGCGACGGCCTGCCCGGCGTGCTCAGCTCGAAGCGTTTCTACAACGACGTCGTCGGCTGCCTGCGTCCCGGCGGCGTGATGGCCGCGAACATCCACCTGGACGACGACTTGTTGTCCGGCTTGCTTGCCCGAGTCGGCCGGAGCTTCGGAACCCGGCCCGTGGCCGTCAAGGATCAGGAGAGTGGCAACGCCATCGTGTTCGCGCGCAGGGACGTGCCGCTGGTTGCGCTTCGGCCCGAGGACGTGGTGCGGCCCGGCACCGTGGATGCGGCCCGGTGGGAGCCGCTGTCGGCCACGTTCGAACAGGTCCGGGCGTCGCTGAATGCGCAGGGGTCGGCCGGGATCGCTTGAGTCGATGTGCGCGGGCCGGCGACCGCGGCCGTCTCCGGGCATTCGGAAATAGGCACAATGCCGCCTCGCGCCACGTCGACGTTCCGCTTGCGGGATTCCGGCGCGGCCACCGTCTCCACAGGACCTCGCCATGAGCGCCCATTCCAGCCCCGCAGCCTCTTCCGCCCGAGCCGCCGTCACCCTGCCCAAGCTGCGCGAGATGCGCGCCCGCGGCGAGAAGATCGCCATGCTCACCTGCTACGACGCCACGTTCGCGCAGGTGCTGGACGACGCCGGCGTCGACACGCTGCTGGTGGGCGATTCGCTGGGCAACGTGCTGCAGGGCCGCACCAGCACGCTGCCGGTGACGCTGGCCGACATGGCGTATCACACCGAGTGCGTGGCGCGCGTGCAGCCGTCGGCCTGGCTGGTGAGCGACCTGCCGTTCGGCAGCTACGAGAACGGCAAGGGCCCCGCGCTCGACGCGGCGGTCACGCTGATGCGCGCCGGCGCCCGCATGGTCAAGCTGGAGGGCGGCGGCTGGACGGCCGAGATCGTGGCGCACCTGGTGGCGCGCGGCGTTCCCGTGTGCGCGCACCTGGGCCTGACGCCGCAGCGCGTGCACGCCATCGGCGGCTATCGCGTGCAGGGCCGCGAAGGCGACAGCGGCGCCGTGCTGCGCCGCGAGGCGCGCGAGCTGGCCGAGGCCGGCGCGGCGATGATGGTGTTCGAGATGGTGCCCGCCACGCTGGCCACCGAGATCACGCAGGAGAACCCCGAGCTGATGACCATCGGCATCGGCGCGGGCGGCGGCACGGCGGGCCAGGTGCTGGTGCTGCACGACATGCTGGGCCTGGGCAACGGCCGCAAGCCGCGCTTCGTGCGCAACTTCATGACCGAGGGCGGTTCCATCGCGTCGGCCATCGGTCGCTACGTGGCAGCGGTCAAGGACGGCTCGTTCCCTCAAGCCGACGTCCATACGTATTGATAGAGACATGCAAGTCATCCACACCATCGCCGACCTGCGCGCCGTGCTCGCCGGGTCCACCCATACCGCCTTCGTGCCGACGATGGGCAACCTGCACGAGGGCCACCTGGCGCTGGTGCGCGAGGCCGCTCTGCAGGGCTTCCCGGTCGTCGCGTCCATCTTCGTCAACCGGCTGCAGTTCCTGCCGAACGAGGACTTCGATCGCTACCCGCGCACGCTCGATCGCGACTGCCAGGTGCTCGAGGCGGCCGGCTGCGACATCGTGTTCGCCCCCGACGAGGCCGAGCTCTATCCCGAGCCGCAGACCTTCAAGGTGACGCCGCCCGGCGCCATCGCCGACCTGCTGGAGGGCGAGTTCCGCCCCGGCTTCTTCACCGGCGTCTGCACGGTGGTGATGAAGCTGTTCCAGTGCGTGCAGCCCGCCACGGCGGTGTTCGGCCAGAAGGACTACCAGCAGCTGATGGTGATCAAGGCGATGGCGCGCCAGTTCGCGCTGCCCACCGAGGTGGTGGGCGCGCCCACCATCCGCGCCACCGACGGCCTGGCGCTGTCGTCGCGCAACGGCTACCTGAGCCCCGACGAACGCGCCGAGGCGGTCGCGCTCCCGCGCGCGCTGCGCGCGATCGCGGCCGCGCTGCGCGAGGGCGGGCGCGACGTGGGCGCCATCGAGCGCGCCCAGGTCGACGCGTTGGCGGCCCGCGGCTGGCAGACCGACTACCTCACCGTGCGCCGCCGGGTCGACCTGCTGGCGCCGACGGCCGACGACCTGGCGGCCCGCACGCCGCTGGTGGCGCTGGCCGCGTCGCGGCTGGGCAGGACGCGCCTCATCGACAACCTCGAGGTCGATCTCTGAGCTGCGCCTGAGCGCGGCGGCTCAGCCTTCGAACGAGCGTTCCAGCTCGTCGACCAGCGACCCCACGTAGGCCACCGCCACGCGGATCGGTTCGGGCGTGCGCATGTCGATGCCCGCCAGCGCCAGCAGCTCCAGCGGCTTCAGCGTGCCGCCGGCCTGCAGCACCTGCAGCCAGCGCTGGCCGGCCGGCCCGCCTTCCTCGGCCCCGCGCACCGCCATCGCGGTGGCGGCCACCAGGCCCACCGAATACGTGTACGGGTAGAGGCCCATGTAGTAGTGCGGCTGGCGCATCCAGGTCATGCGCGCGCCGTCGTCGATCTCGACGGCGTCGCCCCAGAACTCCTGCAGCACCTCGCCCTTGGTGCGGTTCAGCAGCGTGGCGGTGATGGCCTGGCCGGCCTCGGCCAGCGGGTACACCCGGTGCTGCAGCTCGGCCTCCAGCAGGTGGGTGACGAAGTTGTGGTGGTAGGTGCCCAGCAGCTGCATGATGACGCCGCGGCGCGTGCGCGGGTCGTCGCTGCCGGCCAGGATGTGCCGCGCCAGCAGCATCTCGTGCATGATCGATGGCGCCTCGATGAACGGCATCGCCGGCTCCATGCTGGAGGCGCGCTGGTGCTTCATGGCCAGCGCGAAGTGCGCGGCGTGGCCCAGCTCGTGCGCCAGCGTGAACACGTTGCGCGTGGTGTTGGCCCAGGTCACCAGCAGGTACGGATGCGCGCCGTGGGGCGCGGCGCAGAACGCGCCGGACGACTTGCCCACGTTGTCGGCACGATCCACCCAGCGCCGGGTGAGCGCCGTGCGCACGAACTCGACGTAGTCGGGGCCCATCACCTGCATCGAGGCGAGGATGGTGTCGCAGGCCTGCTCCCACGAGATGTGCGGCTCGAACTCGGCGTCGAGCGGGGCCCGCAGGTCGCAATGGAGCATCTTGTCGAGCTTCAGCACGCGGCGGCGCAGGGTCGCGTAGCGCCGCATGTGCGGGGCGAGCTCGGCGCGGATGATCTCCAGGATGTCGGTGTACAGGCCCGTGGGCACCTGGTGCGACTGCAGCAACGAGGCCTCGGTGCCCGGGTATCCGCGCAGCTGCGCCAGCACCACGTTCTTCTTCACCTCGGTGGCGAAGGTGGCGGCGTAGGTGTTGTTGTAGGCCTTCAGGCCGGCGCTGAACGAGGCCCAGGCGCCGCGGCGCACGTCCACGTCGGGGTGCGACTCATACGTGCCTTCGTACAGGTTGAACGAATTGGGCCGTTCGGTGCCGGTCGCGTCGGTGAACGGCGCGAACTGGATGTCGCTCGACTTCGAGCGCGCGTAGACCGCGTACGGCGAGCCCAGCACCTCGCCCAGCGAGGCCAGCACGCCTTCGGTGTCGGCGCCCAGCCGGTACGGCCGGGTCTCCAGCAGGCGTTCCAGCGGCACGCGGTGCTCGGCCAGGCCGTCGTCCTCGCGCAGGAAGCGCCCGATGGTGCCGTCGGGCAGCGCCAGCGTCTCCGCCTCGACGAACGACAGGCTCGCACCCAGGCGAGCGCCCAGGGCGCCGGCCCGCGCGGCCGTGGCCTGGTCGTCGGGGTTGGTGCCGTCCTGGGCGTTGCGCAGGTAGGCGAAGGTGCTCAGCCGCGCGAAGCGCGCCTGCAGCGTCTCGGCGATGTCCAGGCACGTCCGCAGCGAGGCGGCCGACTCGCCCAGGCGGCCGCGAAAGGGCTCGACCTCGGCGCGCGCGGCGTCGAGGGACGCGAATTCGGCTTCCCATTGGGCGGGCGACGCGAACAGGTCGTCCAGGTTCCAGGTCGATTCAACGGGCACATCGGCCCGCGCGAGGCGGCTTTGCATTCGAGAGTCCTCTTGCAGCATTGGGTCTGATTTGACGTTATCACGCGGGCCTTGCGAGACGGCACGGCGGGCACCCGGATGACGTTGCGGAACCCGACCAGGGCGCCGGGTCAATCGGGTAGGGCAAAATTCACGCATGAACGTATCCGTCTCCCCGATCCTTATCCAGCGTCGCGAACTCGCGGCGCCGGTCGACACGTCCCTGGGCCACGCGCACACCGAGCGCTGGAGCGTGGACGCCATCGAGGCCTTGTTCGACCTCCCGTTCAACGACCTGATCCTGCGCGCCCAGGGCGTGCACCGCGAGCACTTCGCGCCCAACCAGGTGGAACTGGCCACGCTGCTGTCCATCAAGACCGGCGGCTGCCCCGAGGATTGCGGCTACTGCCCGCAGTCGGTGCACTACGACACCGGCGTCGACGCCACCAAGCTGATGGACGTCGAGGCCGTGGCGGCCGCGGCCCGGCTGGCCAAGGAACACGGCGCCACGCGCTTCTGCATGGGCGCCGCCTGGCGCGCGCCCAAGGATCGCGACATCGAGGCCGTGTCGGCCATCGTGCGCGAGGTGAAGTCGCTGGGCCTGGAGGCGTGCTGCACGCTGGGCATGCTCAGCGAGCCGCAGGCCAGGTCGCTGAAGGACGCGGGCCTCGACTACTACAACCACAACCTCGACACCGCCCCCGAGGCCTACGGGCGCGTCATCACCACGCGCGACTACCAGGATCGCCTGAACACGCTGGGCCATGTGCGCGGCGCGGGCATCTCCGTGTGCAGCGGCGGCATCGTCGGCATGGGCGAAAGCCGTCGCGAACGCGCCGGCCTGGTCGCGCAGCTGGCCAACCTCGATCC
>JACMOG010001003.1 GCA_014378125.1 Vitreoscilla sp.
ATGCCGACCTCGAAGTCGTCAAGAAGCGCTTCAGCATGTTCTTCCAGACAGGGCTGGACGCGCTGCTTCGACAGCTAGGCACCGATCAGGTCATCCTCGCTGGCGTCAACACGCACGCGTGCATCCGAATGGCGGCGATAGGTGCCTACCAAAGAGACCTGGAGGTGATCATCGTTGGCGAGTGCGTCGCATCGCGGGATGTTCGCCACCACGACGTGACGCTGGACTACCTGGACGGTGGTGTCGCCCGGGTGCTCACCCTGAAGGAACTCGGCGAGCAATCCATGGGCAATCGTTCGTGACGCCTTGGCCAGCTTGGCTGGCGACAGGCGGACGGCGGGATGATCCTGGAGATCATGCCCTCGGCGGACGCTTGAGCGGCTACCTGGGGTCGTACGCCGTCTCGCAAGGCACGCCTTCGCAAGTTCCCGAACGCATGTCGGCCGCCATGCTGCTTACCGGCGTGATGGTTGTTGCCACCCGCGCTCGTCGGCGTGGTGCTTCCCAGGGATCCCGCAACAGTGTCATGGCTTGCGAACAAGGAAATGCCTGAGCCAGAAAGATACGAGGCGTCAAGGCACGAACAGGGCGCTGCAATGCCCAGGCTGTGCCGGCGACGCCGCGATGTTGGTGCCCTTGGCCACGCACTGGCTCGCCGGCAGCTGCGCGCGGCTCTCCACGTGCGCCACCAGCAGGTCGAACGCCGAATGCGCCACGGGCTCGATCAGCGCCAGCTGCGGGAACGAGTCCTGGAACGTCTCGATGTGGTTGCCGTTCTGCACCTCGTAGAGGCGGTACGGCGCGTCGCGCTCGTCGTGGCGCGGACCCCAGCCCCAGCCCCAGCCGTCGCTGGACTGCGCCGCCGCCACCTTGCGGGCGTAGGCGCGCGCATGGTGGTCGATGGGCAGCAGCGCGTCCATGGTGCCGGCCACCGTGATCAGCGGACGCTGGATGCGGCCCGTGGTGGCGAACGAGGCCACCTGCGCGCCCACGTCGGATGCTGACAGGCGCGCCACGTAGTTGTAGGTGCCAGTGCCCGAGCCCGGGGGTGGCCCATACGTGTCGTACGCCGCGTCGAGCCGCTTCTGCCACTGGCATTGCGTCACCTCCCAGAACTGCGCCCAGTAGCTGGTCCACAGCGTGGACGTGGGGCTGGCGACGATGTCGGGCGGGTAGCCGGCCGCGCGGATGTTCTTCGCCGCGGTGCTGTTGGCGTCGAGGCCGGCGGCCGCGTAGTCGGGGTAGTTGAGGACGGCGGCCGGCAGGTCGGTGAGCAGGTTGGGCGCGTGCTCGTCCACGAAAGTGCCCTCCCAGTCGACGCCGCCGTCGAACAGCTCGGGCGCGGTCTCGATGGCGCGGCGCACCTGGTAGCCGCCGTTCGACGTGCCCACCGCGTAGACGAAGCGCGCCTCGTGGCCATAGTTCGAGATGACGCCCTGGCGCGCGAGCCGCGCGGCTTTGACCATGTATTCGGCCCAGCGCGAGAACGGCTGGTTCGCGCCGTCGTCGTAGAAGTTGACGTAGGTGGCCGACACCGGGTTCAGCCGGCAGGCCAGCGGATCGGTGGCGGCGGACAGCTGCAGGTTGAGCACGCCCTTGTTCTGCGACGCGTAGGCGTAGCCCTTCTGCACCACGTAGTCGCTCCACGAGAAGTCGCCGTTGAACTCGCTGCGCGTGCCCGAGGCACCGGCCACCACGAGCTTGCCGTTCCACTCCTTCGGCAGGCGCAACAGGAAGCGCGCCTGTCCGGTGGGATCGGACGCGATGCGGCCATCGAGCTGCAGGCCCGGGACCACTTTCGTGACGGGCGCGCGCTTGGCCGCGCTGGGCGAGATCGTGGCGCGATCGGTCTGCGGCGTGAACGCGAACGCCGGCAGGCCGGCGACGGAATTGTTGGCCGGCGTGGTGTCGGGGTTGGTGGTGGTGAGGTCGGCGCTGTCCACGCAGGTGGCGTCCGCCAGCGCGGGGCCGAACTGCCGCAGCAGTCGGTCGCAGGCGGTGGACGCGCTGGCGGCCAGCGGGATGAAACAGGCGAGCGCCAGCACTGGCGCCCGACGGCGAATCGATGTCGTCATCGGCAAGTCTCCATGGGTTTCTTTTGGGGGCCCGCGAAGACTACTGCCGCGCCGCCAGCGGCGCAATGCGATGCGCCGGTGACTGGTCATTCCACCTAGGTGATTGCCCGGAGGACGCTCAGGACACCCGCGGCGGCGCGGCCTTGCGACCGTACGCCGCCGTGCCCAGCGCGCCCAGGAAGCCGCCGACGACGGCCAGGTACCAGAGCGGCGCGGTGCCGACGACGCCGTTGAGCGGCACCAGTCCGGCGCCGGTGGCCACCAGGGCCAGCACGGACAACAGCGCGAGCACGAGCAGCGGCGTGGCCACCACCTTGGTGGCGAAGCCGCGTGCCGGGTCCGGGTCGCTCACCACCAGCAGCCACCAGCCCAGCAGCGTGAGCACCGGGAACAGGATCCACAGCGACAGGCCCGGCACGATGGCCACCAGGCCCAGCGACGCTGCGCCCAGCAGCACGGCCGATGCGATGCCCAGCAGGGCGAGAAGGCCTCCGGCGATGGCGATCATGGCGTGTCCTCCGAAACGGGAAGGTTCCAGGATACCCCTTCAGCCCGGCGCCTTGAGCCCCAGCAACGCCCTCGCCTGCGCCGGCGTCGCGATGGGCCGCCCCACCCGCTCCGCGCACTTCGCCAGCGCCTCGATCATCACGCCGTTGCCGCTCGCGCGTTCGCCGCCCGGCAGGTAGAAGCTGTCCTCCAGCCCGGTGCGCAGCATGCCGCCCAGCTCAGCGGTCTCCTGGTGCACCGGCCAGATCTCCTCGCGGCCGATGAGCGTGGCCTGCCACACGGCGCCCGGCGCGACCCAGCGCGGGAGCAGCGCCAGCAGGTCGGCGTCGCAGGGCATGCCCGAGGCGACGCCCATGAC
>JACMOG010001004.1 GCA_014378125.1 Vitreoscilla sp.
AGTAGCGCTCGCCGGCCTCGGTGAGCGCCAGCTTGCGCGTGGAGCGGTGCAGCAGCGCCACGCCGCCGTGCGCCTCCAACGCGCGGATGGTCTGGCTGACGGCCGAGGGGCTCATGCCCAGGCGGCGCGCCGCGGCGCTCATCGAGCCGGCGTCCACCACCTCCGCGAAGACGGCCAGCGGCTTGAGTTCATCCATCGATCGTGAAGTTGGGCTTCAAGGTGATGGCGATATTAGCCGACTGGCGCCGGGATTGTGAAGTCGATATCGTCACGTCATTCCCTTAGACAACCTGGAACCTCCCATGAAGATCGCCCTGATCGGTGCCACCGGCTTCGTCGGCACGCCCCTCGTCGCCGAACTGCTGCAACGTGGCCACGACGTGACCGCCCTCGTCCGCAACCCGGCCAAGCTGGCCGCGCAACCCAAGCTCACGGCAAAGGCGTTGGACGCCAACGACCCCGACGCCGTGGCCGCCGCCGTCAAGGGCCACGACGCCGTGATCTCGGCGTTCAATCCGGGCTGGGACGCGCCCGACCTCTACGCGCAGTTCATGAGGGGCAGCGCCGCCATCGACGCGGGCGTCGAGCAGTCGGGCGTCAAGCGCCTGCTGGTGGTCGGCGGCGCCGGCAGCCTGTTCGTGGCGCCCGGCGTGCAGATGGTGGACACGCCCGAGTTCGCTTCGCACGTGCCGCCCAACATCATCCCCGGCGCGAAAGCCGCGCGCGATGCGCTCACCGCGCTGCGCGCCAACACCGCCCTCGAATGGACGTTCCTGAGCCCGCCCGCGCTGCTGGCGCCGGGCGAGCGCACGGGCAAGTACCGCGTGGGCGGCGAGGAGCTGTTGATGGCGGGGGCCGCGCCGGCCGGCATCTCGGTGGCGGATCTCGCGGTGGCGATCGTCGACGAGATCGAGTCGCCGAAGCACGTGCGCGCCCGATTCACGGTCGCGACGGCCTGAGTCGCCTGCTCACGGGAGGCCGGGCTCGGCCTGGTGTCGCCGGGCCACCTCGGCGCTCACGCGCGCGACGGCCTCCACCCGCGCCACGTCCACCGGACTCGCGCTGGGAAACGACACCTGGCGCTGGCGTCGCCCGACGCCTTCCAGCGGGCCCAGCGTGGCCTCCACGTCGCTGCCGTTGAACACGAGCAGGCAGACCTGTCCGCGCCCCGGCGCGATCGCCAGCAGCGGCTCGCCGTTCATCGAGAGCAGCAGGTTGCCCTGGCGCACGGTCTCGGTGAGGTCGGCCACGGTCGCGCGGACGGTCTTGTGGATCGCCTGCGCCACGGGCATCTCGGCCGGCGGCAGGAAGTCGAACCACGCCGCCACCAGCGAACGGGTCTGCTGGGCCTTGCGCATTCCTAGAGGATCGTGAGGCCGGCGGATTCGCGCCGGTGGTAGATCTGGAACAGCTCCAGCGCCAGGCGGCGCAGGTTGTCATCGCTGCACGAATGCGCGACGGCGATGCGTTCGTAGGCGTAGAGCTTGTCGTAGCACAGGCGCGCCAGGTGCACCGTGTGGCCCTCGGTGGCCATCATCGACTTGAAGCGCAGCAACGCGCCCACGCCCAGCTCGTCGGCCTGCATGTGCGTGGTGCTGAAGCCGGCGATCGTCGAGCGGTTGGCGCGCGGCGGGCGCGCGGCCAGCGAGGCGTCGAACGGCAGGAAGTTGCCGGGGGTCTGCTGGAGCTCGTTGAACTGGGGAACGGGAATCATGGTGTCCACCTCCGTGTTGCGGAGTTCCAGCGACTCTGGAATCCACAACTCGATGGTGGGGCACCGGCCCGACGCCGATCTCCGGAAAAGGCGCGTCTTTGGCGCGCAAAAGGCGCGCTGATGCCTGCTAGATATCCCCGGGCGGCGATTCGCCCGCGCCCGGCTGCCGGCTGTCGCGGATGAACTCCTCCAGCCTGGCCGACCACGTGGGCGACTCGGCCTCGAGCTCGGACAGCGCGTTCACCTCGATGCCCGCATCCTTGAGCATCTTGTTGGCGGCGGCGATGGCGGCCACCTGGTGCGGCTTCTGCTCGAGGTAGACCACGCGCCGGATGCCCACCTGGATGATGGACTGCACGCAGCGCGGGCACGGGAACTGGGTGGCGTAGATGGTGCCGCCGGTGAGCGGCAGCACCACGCAGTTGAGGATGGCGTTGACCTCGGCGTGCACGATGTAGCTGTGGCGCGAGTTCAAGGGATCCTGGTCGTCGTCGGCCCAGTAGGCCGGGTCGTCGTCGTCGCAGCCACGCGGCAGGCCGTTGTAGCCCACGCCCAGGATCTTGTAGTCGGAACTGGCGATGCAGGCGCCGTTGCGCTTGCGGGCGTCCTTCGAGCGCGCCGCCGCCAGCAGCGCCACGCCCATGAACATCGAGTGCCAATCCAGGAGGGATCTGTTTTCCATCGCCTTGCTTGCCGTCACTTCCTTGCCGTTACCTGGAGTTTAGGGCGAACCCGACCATGGCGCGGTGGGCCTCTTCGGCGAGAATCGCGATGGAAGCGCGCGATTTCGTGTTTTTGACAGCCGGCATGGCGCGTGCTCCACTAAGATTGCAGCTGCGGTCGAGCAGGCGCGACCATGAGTCGCGCCCGTCGAACCGCCAGATCCAGCAGGAGACCCCCACATGCCCAGTCCTTTCCGGCCGGCCAACGAACTGATGGTGCAGTACGCGGCCTATCACCGCGACCGCCGCAACAT
>JACMOG010001005.1 GCA_014378125.1 Vitreoscilla sp.
CTTCAGGGGGCCGATGCCGTAGCACTGGCGCGACTTGCCTGAGACCGACGTGGCGGCGGGGCCGCCACGCATGTAGCCGGTCCAATCCACGGCTTGCGCGGCGGAGGTGGCGAAAAGGGCGAAGGCGGCCGCGGCGACGAGCCGGGGAGCCGGGCGCTGGGCTCGGGTGACTTGCATGGTTGTCTCCTGCTTGCGCTCATGCGAGCGCGTTGTAGTTTCGCTAGCCGCAACTTGGACGCCGGCCAACGTTGGGAAGCTTAATCAGCCATTAATGGGAGATTAATGAGGGTTTTCTCGTAGAGCAGGCCAAAGTGTCAACTTGGTGCAACACATGAGCTGACAATCCGCAGCGGTGCGCAAATGGCACCAGGGATGGGCGGCAATGCCGGCTTTCCGGCCGGAGCGCCTCATCCGACGAGGGGGCGTCATCCCCCTAGATTGACGTCAGCTGAACGCGAGGGCGCCGCGCCCGGTAAACGGACTAGAGGCAGCGCGATGCGCACCTGCAGGCCGTGCGGCGCCAGGCTAGACAGCGACACCTGGCCGGCGTGGCGCTCGGCGATGCCCTTGACGATGGCCAGGCCCAGGCCGCAGCCGGAGCCCTCGTGCGTGGCGCGCACGAAGCGCTCGAACACGGCCCGGTGCAGGTCGGGCGGGATGCCGGGCCCGGTGTCGGCCACCTGCACGACGCCGAAGGCGCCGTCGCGCCACACGCCCACCGTCACTTCACTGGACGGGCCGGCGTAGCGGATGGCGTTGTCGATGAGGTTCTGCAGCGCCTCGCGGATGAGCAGCGGGTGGCCCTGCACCATCACCGGCGGCGCGTCGTCGCCGGCCTCGGCCAGGCCCAGGTCGATGGTGGCCTGCAGGGCCTTGGGCACCCATTCGGCCGTGATCTCGCGCGCCAGCTCGCGCAGGTCCACGCGCGCGCTGTGCTGCGCCAGCGCGGACTCGGGCTCGGCGCGCGCCAGGCTCAGCAGCTGGTTGACCAGGTGGGCGCTGCGTACGGCGCTCTCGTGCACGCGCTGCAGGCGCTGCCGCTGCGACGGGTCGGTGGTCCCCTCCAGCGCCAGCTCGGTCTGGCTCTTGAGGCCGGCCAGCGGCGTGCGCAGCTGGTGCGCAGCGTCGTTGACGAAGCGGCGCTGCGCGGCCAAGCTCTCGTGCACCGCGGCCAGCAGGTCGTTGAGCGCGCGCGCCAGGGAGCGCAGCTCCTGCGGCGCGGCCTCGATGCGCAGCGGCGCCAGGTCGTTGGGCGCACGATCCTCCACCAGCGCGCGCATGCGGGCCAGCGGCGCGAGGCCGGCGCGAATGCCGGCCCACACGATCATCGTCATCAGCAGGATGAGGCCCGACAGCGGCAGCACGGTGTCGCCCAGGATGCTGCGCGCCAGCTCGTCGCGCCGGGCGCGTCCGCGGGCGCTCTGCACCAGGATCAGCTGGCGCGACTTCGCGTCGCCGTAGGCCAGGTACAGCGCGGCCACGCGGATGGGCATGCGGTCGACGACGGCGTCGTAGAAGTAGGGCTCGCCCAGCTTCGGCGCGCCGTTGAGCGACGGCGGCGGCAGCTTGCTGCTGCTGCCCAGGATGTATTGCCCCGGCGGCGTGCTGGCCATGTAGTACACGCGGTCGTCCGGGTCGGCATCCATGATGTCGATGGCCGCCTTCGGAAAGTCGATCAGCAGGCCGCTGCCCACTGGCTTGATCTGGCGCGCCAGCGAGCGCGTGGACTGCGACAGGCTCGCGTCGATGGCGCGGTTGGCGTAGCGCGCGGCCACGTTGTAGGTGACGAAGGCCGCGGCCAGCCACAGCACCAGCTGCGGCAGCAGCAGCCACAGCAGCAGCTGCTTGTGCAGCGACTGGTCGCCGACGACGAAGCGCGTCAGCCGCAGCATCAGCGGGCTGGGCGGGGACTTCATTCCGGGGCGTGGCCCAAGCTGGACGCAGGGCTTCGAGCAGGTAGCCCAGGCCGCGCACCGTGCGGATGCTCAGCCCCGAGCCTTCGAGCTTGCGGCGCACGCGAGGGATGTAGACCTCGATGGAGTTGTTGCCGCCGGGCTCGGCGCGCTCGCTGTCCCAGGCCTGGGCCACCTCCTCCTTGGTCACCACGCGGTCGCGGCGGGTGAGCAGCAGGTCGAGCAGCGTCCACTCGCGCGGGCTCAGCTCCAGCGGCGCGCCGTCGATGCTGGCGCGGCGCGAGTCGCGTTCGAACACGAGCGCGCCCATCGCCATCGACGCGTTGGCCACCGGCGACGACTGGCTGCGGCGCAGCAGCGCGCGCAGCCGGGCCTCGAGCTCGGGGAAGTCGAACGGCTTCGTGAGGTAGTCGTCGGCGCCGGCGTTGAGCCCGGCCACGCGGCTCTGCAGGTCGTCCAGCGCGGTGAGCACCAGCACCGGCAGCTCGGGCTTCTTCCGGCGAACGCGCTGCAGCACGGTGAGGCCGTCCACCATCGGCAGGCCGAGATCGAGGATGCACAGGTCCCACGACTGCTTGAGCAACAGGAACTCGGCCACCGCGCCATTGGGCGCGTGCTCGATCTCGAAGCCGGCATGGCGCAGCTGCTCCGTGAGCGCATCGGCCAGGATCGCGTCGTCTTCGGCGAGCAAAAGATTCATTGGCGGGAGCTTACCGCGAGGGCCGCGCTCGCGCGATTCATGAATACGCGAGTCTCAGTCGAGGGTACCAGCTTCGTCGAGCGCATCCAGGTCGGCCAGATCCTTTGGGCGCGCTGCCGCCCGTTTGTTGGCCTTCAGGTCATCGACATCGATCAGTTGTAGCGTGACGCCATCGACGATGAATGATTGGCGTCGCGGATAGCAATCGGCGAACAACACTCCATCGATAGCCGTCAGCAGGTCGATTCGTGCAGGCGGGTAACCCAATTGAACGACCGCGTCGGGCTTGCGGAAGTCGTCTGCGGTCAGTCCCAATCCGCCAAAACCGAATTGCGCCAGAACCGACAGCAACAGGTCGGCATTCTCTGGCGTCGGGTTGATCCAGAAGTCGATGTCGCCCGTATAGCGGGGATGGCCGTAAGCAGCCAAGGCGTAGCCGCCAACGAGCAAGTACTCAACGTTGGTGGAGTTGAGTAACCCGACAAACTCTTTGAAGTCCTTGTTCAGCATGGCCATGTTCCGTGTCGTGCTGGCGTCGCAACGTCTCGACCGCCGCTACCCGTTCCGCCACGGGGCGCGAGAGCCAATAGGCGAGATCTTTCGACTTCGCATGCAGCGTCGTGACAGCGATAACCTTGATCATGGCGTCATGATAGAGGTTCGGCTGGCCGCTGTCCCGGTCACATGCTGCGTCGGTATTGGCCGCCCACCTCGAACAGGGCGCCCGTGATCTGCCCCAGCGAGCACACTCGCACGGCCTCCATCAGCACGTCGAACACGTTGGTGTTGGCGATGACGGCGGCCTGCAGCCGGGCCAGCATCGCGGGCGAGTCGGCGGCGTGGGCCGCGTGGAAGTCGGCCAGGCGCTTGAGCTGGCTCTGCTTCTCTTCGTCGGTGGAGCGCGCCAGCTCGATCGATTCGATCGGCGCCTCGTTCGGGTTGCGGAAGGTGTTGACGCCCACGATCGGATACTCGCCCGTGTGCTTGAGCATCTCGTAGTGCATCGACTCTTCCTGGATCTTGCCGCGCTGGTAGCCGGTCTCCATCGCGCCCAGCACGCCGCCGCGC
>JACMOG010000097.1 GCA_014378125.1 Vitreoscilla sp.
CGCGGTTGCGCCTCGGCGGGACCGACGTTGGCGAACCGCGCCGCGCCGTCTTCCTTGAAGGCGACGGGGGTGGCGGGCGCCGCGACGGGCGTGAACGGCGCGCTGGCACAGCCGGCCAGCACGAGGGCGGCCATCAGAGGGATCAGCGAGGTCTTGAGGATTCGGGTCATGGCAATTCCTTGAGTCGTTGCGGGCAAGGCGCGCGGCACTCGGGCCGCGCGCCGGCCGTCTTCATTCGTCGGAATGGCGCGGCGCGGCCAGCACCGGCTGGGCGCCGAAGCCGCCACTGCCGCCGTGGCCCGGGTCGATGTTCACGCCCGGCGCCTCGACGTCGTGCGGGATCTCGCCGTGCTGCTTCAGCGGCTTGTTGCCGGTGAGCGCGCGCAGCAGCACGTAGAACACCGGCGTCAGGAACAGGCCGAACGCGGTCACGCCGATCATCCCGAAGAACACGGCCACGCCCATCGCATGGCGCATCTCGGAGCCCGCGCCGGAAGACAGTACCAGCGGCAGGACGCCCATCACGAACGCCATCGACGTCATCAGGATCGGACGCAGGCGCAGGCGGCTGGCCTCGATCGCGGCACGCAACGGCGTTCGCCCGGCGAATTCGAGCTCGCGCGCGAACTCCACGATCAGGATCGCGTTCTTCGCACTGAGCCCCACCAGCACCATCAGTCCGATCTGCGTGAACACGTTGTTGTCGCCGTGCGTGAGCCACACGCCCGTCATCGCGGCGAGCAGGCCCATCGGCACGATCAGCAGGATGGCCAGCGGCAGCGTCAGGCTCTCG
Source organism: Vitreoscilla sp. (assembly GCA_014378125.1). The sequence goes on from JACMOG010000097.1 coordinate 794, forward strand.
TACTGCGCGGCCAGCACCAGGAACACCAGCAGGATCGAGATCGGGAAGATCAGCGCGGCGGAGTTGCCGGCCAGGATCTCCTGGTACGTCAGGTCGGTCCACTCGTAGGTGACGCCCGGGGGCAGCGTCCCCTTGGCGATGCGCGCGATGGCGCCCTTGGCGTGGCCCGACGAGTAGCCGGGCGCAGCGCCGCCGTTGACGTCGGCGGCGAGGAAGCCGTTGTAGCGCATCGCGCGTTCCGGGCCGAACGTGGGCGACACCTTCATCAGCGCCGACAGCGGCACCATCTCGCCGGTGGTGGAGCGCACCTTCAGCAGGCCGATGTCCTCGGCGCGCGCGCGGAACGCGGCGTCCGCCTGCACGCGTACGGAATACGTGCGGCCGAACTTGTTGAAGTCGTTGGCGTACAGGCTGCCCAGGTAGATCTGCATCGTGTCGAAGATGTCCGTCACCGGCACGCCCAGCTGTTGCGCCTTGGTGCGGTCGATGTCGGCGTACAGCTGCGGCACGTTGACCTGGAAGCTCGAGTACATGCCCGCGAGTTCCGGCGCGGCGTAGGCCTTGGCCAGGAACGCCTTCAGCGCGGCGTCCATGCCGGCTACGCCCACCGAGCCGCGGTCCTCCAGCTCCAGCTTGAAGCCGCCCGTGGTGCCGATGCCCGACACCGGCGGCGGCGGGAACATCACCACGAACGCGTCCTGGATGGCGCCGAACTGCTGGTTCAGGCTCTGCGCGATCGCGCCGGCGCTGAGGTTGGCGCTCTTGCGCTTGTCGAAGTCGGCCAGCGACACGAACACGATGCCCGAGTTGGAGCTGTTGGTGAAGCCGTTGATCGACAGCCCCGGGAACTGGATCGCGTGCTCGGTGCCCGGCTGCCTGGCCACGATGTCGCCCATGCGGCGGATCACCGCTTCGGTGCGATCGAGCGTGGCGCCGTCGGGCAGCTGCGCGAAGCCGATCAGGTACTGCTTGTCCTGCGGCGGCACGAAGCCGCTGGGCACCGCCTTGAACAGGCCCAGCGTGAGCGCCGCCAGCACCAGGTACGCGCCGACCATGATGGCCTTCTTCGAGATCGCCTTGGTCACGCCGCGGCTGTAGGCGTCGGAGCCGCGATGGAACAGGCGGTTGAAGGCAGCGAAGAAGCGGCCCAGCACCTTGTCCATGCCGCGGGTGAGCGCGTCCTTGGGCGCGTCGTGGCCCTTCAGCAGCAGCGCGGCGAGCGCCGGCGACAGCGTCAGCGAGTTGACGGCCGAGATCACCGTCGACATGGCGATGGTCAGCGCGAACTGCTTGTAGAACTGGCCGGTGAGGCCCGTGATGAAGGCCAGCGGCACGAACACGGCCACGAGCACCAGCGCGATCGCGATGTTCGGGCCGGACACCTCGCGCATCGCGCGGTAGGTGGCGTCGCGCGGCGAGAGCCCGCTGGAGATGTTGCGCTCCACGTTCTCCACCACCACGATGGCGTCGTCGACGACGATGCCGATGGCCAGCACCAGGCCGAACAGGCTCAGCGCGTTGATGGAGAAGCCGAACAGGCTCATGATGCCGAACGTGCCCACCACCGCCACCGGCACGGCCAGCAGCGGGATGATGGACGCGCGCCAGGTCTGCAGGAACAGGATCACCACCAGCACCACCAGCGCGATGGCCTCGATCAGCGTGTGCACCACCGATTCGATGGAGGCGCGCACGAACTGCGTCGGGTCGTAGACGATCTCGTACTTCACGCCGTCGGGCATGGCCTTCTGCATCTCGGCCATCTCGGCGCGCACGCCGTTGGAGATGGCGATCGCGTTGGAGCCCGGCGCGGCGAAGATCGGGATCGCGACCGCGTCCTTGTTGTCCAGCAACGAGCGCAGCGAGTAGTCGGCGGCGCCCAGCTCGATGCGGGCGATGTCGCGCAGCCGCGTGACGGCGCCGTCCGTGCTGGTCTTGACGATGATGTCGCCGAACTCGTCCTCGGTCTGCAGGCGGCCTTGCGCGTTGACCGACAGCTGCACGTCGATGCCGTGCAGGTTGGGCGAGGCGCCGATGATGCCGGCCGCGGCCTGCACGTTCTGGCCGCGGATGGCGGCCACGACGTCGCTGGGCGACAGGCCGCGGTTGGCCACCTTCTGCGGGTCGAGCCACACGCGCATCGAGTAGTCGCCAGAACCGAACAGCTGCACG
>JACMOG010001006.1 GCA_014378125.1 Vitreoscilla sp.
CAGCAGCAACTTCGGCGCCGACACCAACTTCGGCTCCGGAAACTACGGCAATGGCGACTGGAACCAGGGCAGTTACGGCTCGCGCGCCGGACAGTCGGGCGGCCGTGATCGCACGTACGGTCAATCGTCGGCCGACAACTACCAGGGCAACCGCGGCTCGCAGGGCCAGTCGTATGGCGGCGGCTACGGCGACAACGGCTACCAGGGCAACTTCTCGCAGGGCCAGCGCGGCCAGTCGTACCACGATCCCGACTACCACCAGTGCGGCGGCGAGCAGCTGAGCCGCCTGGATCGCGACTACGACGAGTGGCGCCAGCATCGCTACCAGCGCTTCTCGCAGGACTTCGACAACTGGCGCTCGAACCGCGACAACAACCCGGGCGGCGACGCCGGCCAGCAAGGCGGCTCGAGTCAGTCGGGTTCCGGCTCCACCTTGGGGACGGGGGCCGGCTCGACGCCGGCGCAGCAATCGGCGTCCGGCGACACCTCGGGCCAGCAGGCCGGCACGTCCAAGCATGACGTGTCTAACGGCGGCGACAAGGGCGCGGGCAAGACCGCGACGAAGTAACCGTCCGGGGTCTGGCCCCGAAGGGGCCAGACCCTACTTGCGGTCGCAGTCGGCCCAGCTGGTGGGCGTCTCGTAGAGCCGCAGCCTGCGCAGCTTCAGGTGGTTGCCGAACCGCTCGGTGTAGAGCGGATCGAGCGTCTGGAATGCGATCGCCACCAGGTTCTCGGCGGTGGGCACGCGATCCGTCACCACCGTCTTGTGACCCGGAATCTGCGCGAGCAAGCCGCGGATGAGCGTGTCGCCCTCGTGCACCAGGAACGCGTGGTCCCACAGGTCGACGAGGTGCTCCTTGGCGAGCGCCTTCACGTCCGTGAAGTCCATCAACATGCCGTGGTCGCTGGACTCCGGGTCGTCGATCGGCTCGCCCTCGAGCGTGATTTCCAGGGCGTAGCGATGGCCATGCAGGTTGCGGCACTGGCTCTTGTGCTGCGGAATGCGGTGGCCGGCGTCGAATTCGAGTCGTTTGGTGATCGTGAGCATGAGATGGGATCGAGACCCGCGGGCCCCCAGGCGTTCAACGGATGTTGAGCAGCTTGTGGGTCTGCAGGCCGAGTTTCCATTGGGGATGCGCCAGGCAATAGTCCATCGCCAGGCGCTGGTTGGTGGCCTGCAGCAAGTTGTCCATGGGCTGCAGGAAAAAATGCGTGAACTGGAGATCGGTGAAGCGTTCGGGGTCGACGCCGTCCTGCGGGAAGACCAGCTTCAGCTCGTCGCCGGCCGTGATCACGACCTTCGAATCGGCCTTGGGGCTCACGCACACCCAGTCGAGACCGGGCGGCGGCGTGACGGTGCCGTTGGTCTCGACGGCGATCATGAAGCAACGGGCGTGCAGCGCGTCGATCAGCGCGGGGTCGACCTGCAGCAAAGGCTCGCCGCCGGTCAGCACCACGAAACGGTGCGACGGCGTGTCGCCCCAATGCTTCGCGATCTCGTCGGCCAGCAGCTCGGCGGTCTTGAACTTGCCCCCGCCGTCGCCGTCGGTGCCCACGAAGTCGGTGTCGCAGAACTTGCAGACGGCGTCCGCGCGATCATCCTCGCGGCCCGTCCACAGGTTGCAGCCGGCGAAGCGGCAGAACACCGCCGGCCGGCCCGCATTGGCGCCCTCGCCCTGCAGCGTGTAGAAGATTTCCTTGACGCTGTAGGTCATGCGAACTCTATCGGCAACACGCGGCGCAGGATTAGCCGACCAGCAGGCGATTGACCCGCTGCACATACGCCGCCGGCTCTTCCAGCTGGCCGCCCTCGGCCAGCCAGGCCTGGTCGAACAACAGGTTGGCGAAGTCGTCGAAGCGCGGATCGGCCTCGAGCTTCTTCACCAGCGCGTGCTCGGGATTCACCTCGAGGATGGGCTTGGTGTCGGGCGCCGTCTGGCCGGACTGCTTGAGCAGGCGGGCCAGGTGGGCGCTCATCTCGCCCTCCTCGACCACGATGCAGGCGGCGGAATCCACCAGGCGCGACGTGGCGCGCACGTCCTTGGCGCGATCCTTCAGCGCCTCCTTCAGGCGCTCGAGCACCGGCGCGAACGCGGTGGCCGCCTGCTCGGCGGCCTTCTTCTCGTCCTCGTCCTGCAGCGAGCCCAGGTCGACGGCGCCCTTGGCCACGCACTGCAGCGAGTGGCCTTCGAACTCGTGCAGGTGCGACAGCAGCCATTCGTCGACGCGGTCGACCAGCAGCAGCACCTCGATGCCCTTCTTGCGGAAGATCTCGAGCTGCGGGCTGGCCTTGGCGGCGCCCAGCGAGTCGGAGGCGATCACGTAGATGGCCTCCTGGCCTTCCTTCATGCGCGACACGTAGTCGACCAGCGACACGCCCTTGTCGGCGTGCGTGGACGCGAAGCGGTACAGCTTGGCCAGGCGGTCCTTGTTGGCGTGGTCCTCGCCGATGCCTTCCTTCAGCACCGAGCCGAACTCGTCCCAGAACGCCTGGTACTTGTCCTTCTCGCCCACGTCCTCGCTGTCGGCCAGCGATTCGAGCATCGACAGCACGCGCTTGGTGGACCCCTCGCGGATGGCCTTCACGTCGCGGCTTTCCTGCAGCAGCTCGCGCGACACGTTCAGCGGCAGGTCGGCCGAGTCGATCACGCCCTTGACGAAGCGCAGGTAGACCGGCATCAACGCCTCGGCGTCGTCCATGATGAAGATGCGCTTGACGTAGAGCTTCACGCCGCCGCGCTTGTCGCGGTTCCACATGTCCATCGGCGCGTGCGCCGGGATGTACAGCAGCTGCGTGTACTCGCTGCGGCCTTCCACGCGGTTGTGCGTGTAGGCCAACGGGGCGTCCGAATCGTACGAGATCTGCTTGTAGAAATCGGTGTATTCGGCGTCGGTGACGTCGCTCTTGGAGCGCGCCCACAGCGCGGAGGCCTTGTTGACGGTCTCCCACTCGTCGAGCGTCTTGTACTCCGCGGTCTCGCCGTTCCATTCCTCTTTCTTCATGAGGATGGGCAGCGAGATGTGGTCGGAGTACTTCGAGATGATGGACTTGAGCTTCCAGGGGCGCAGGAACTCGTCCTCGCCATCGCGCAGGTGCAGGATCACGTCGGTGCCGCGTTCGGCGCGGGTGATCTCCTCCACCTCGAAGTCGCCGGTGCCCTCGGAGCTCCAGCGCACGCCCTGCTCGGCCGGCAACCCGGCGCGGCGTGACTCGACCGTCATGCGGTCGGCCACGATGAAGCCCGAGTAGAACCCGACGCCGAACTGGCCGATCAGCGAGGCGTCCTTCTTCTGGTCGCCCTCGAGCTTCGACATGAACTCCTTCGTGCCGCTCTTGGCGATGGTGCCCAGGTGCGACACCGCCTCTTCCGCCGACAGGCCGATGCCGTTGTCGCGGATGGTGAGGGTCTTCTTCTCGGCGTCGAAGAAGATGCGCAGCTCGAGGTTGGGCGCGTCTTCCAGGTACTGCGGGTGGTCGATGGCTTCGAAGCGAAGCTTGTCGCAGGCGTCCGAGGCGTTCGACACCAGCTCGCGCAGGAAGATTTCCTTGTTCGAGTAGAGCGAATGCGTGACGAGGTGCAGGATCTGCTTGACCTCGGCCTGGAACGAAAGAGTTTGCTTTTCCATGGTGTGGAGCCCGATTTGGTTCTGGGTCGAAGGATGGACAACCGCTATTGTCCCCGACCGAACAGATGCGGGCCACACCCCGGTTTTTCAAGCGCCCGGCTTGCGGCGGCGCGCGACCATCAGTCCCAGGCCCGCCAGCAACAGCGCGACGTTGGCCGGTTCCGGCACGGCCGTGACGTCCGTGTACCTGCCGTCGAAGTGCACGACCGCGGCCAGGCCGTCGATGGTGGTCTCGCCCATCAGCGCACGGAAGGCCGCGTTGCCGGTCAGGTCGCCCTCGAAGCGCAGCGCGTAAGTGGGCGAGGCGGAGGCCAGCCAGTCGGTGACGCTCAAGGTCTTGCCGCCGGACACGCTGCCCAGCGCA
>JACMOG010001007.1 GCA_014378125.1 Vitreoscilla sp.
CATCCACACCGCCACGCTGCTCCACGACGACGTCGTCGACGAGTCGGCGCTGCGCCGCGGCCGCGCCACCGCCAACGCGCTGTTCGGCAATGCCGCCAGCGTGCTGGTGGGCGACTTCCCCTATTCGCGCGCCTTCCAGCTGATGGTGGAGGTGGGCCGCATGCGCGTGCTCGACGTCCTGGCCGACGCCACCAACGTCATCGCCGAGGGCGAGGTGTTGCAGTTGATGAACATGCACGACGCCGACCTGGCCGTCGAGGACTACCTGCGCGTCATCCGCTACAAGACCGCCAAGCTGTTCGAGGCCAGCGCCCGCCTGGGCGCGGTCATCGCCGACGCGCCGCGGGAGATCGAGGACGCCTGCGCCAACTTCGGCCGATCGCTGGGCACCGCGTTCCAGCTGATCGACGACCTGCTCGACTACGAAGGCGACCCGGCCGCGCTCGGCAAGAACGTGGGCGACGACCTGCGCGAGGGCAAGCCCACGCTGCCGCTGCTGTTCGCCATGGCGCACGGCACGCCGGAAGAGAGCGCGCTCATCCGGCAGGCCATCGAGCAGGGCGAGGTGGAGCGCCTGGGCGAGATCGTGCAGATCGTGCGCCGCACCGGCGCCATCGACGCCACCCGCGAGGCCGCGCGCCGCGAGGCCGACCTGGCGCGCGAGCAACTCGCGGCGCTGCCCGACTCCGAGGCGAAGACGTTGCTGATGGAGCTGTGCACCCGCTCCGTCGAACGCTCGTCATGAGGCCGTCGCGGCCGCGCCACTTGTCGGGGCCGCGAAAAATGTGCGAGAATCCGTAGCTCAGCGAAAACCAGCTTTTCGCCGACACATCGGGGTGTAGCTTAGCCTGGTAGAGCGCTACGTTCGGGACGTAGAGGCCGGAGGTTCGAATCCTCTCACCCCGACCAGATCATGCCGATCGCAGCCACGCGGATCGGAAAACGACAAAGGAGCCCCCGGGCTCCTTTGTCGTTTCAGCGTCCGAGTTACTTCCTGAATCTACTTTTCCTTGATTCCGCGCATTAACTGACGATTCAAGATTCTTTTGGCGTCGACGCGAAACGGCCGGGTTATCGTGGGCTTCTCACGATTTACTTCGCCTAATTCATCGGCGATGATCGCAATTCGGCGCTTTCGTGCGCCCAATCAACCCCTGCGGCTACTCGACGATGGCAGTTGACACGTTCCTCGACGCACCACAAACCAACCTCTCCGGGGTTGCGCGCATCCTGGTGCGCGCCGGTCGCATCGACGCGAAGGCCGCCGAAGACCTGAGCAAGGCGGCCGCGGACAAGCGCAGCTCGTTCGTGGCCCAGCTCATCGAGAGCGGCACGATGAAGCCGTTGGCGCTGGCGCATGCGCTGTCCAACGCGCTGGCCGTGCCGCTGCTCGATCTCGACGCGGTCGATCCCAAGCAGCTGCCGCAAGGCATCGTCGACGCCAAGCTCGTCTCCCAGTACCGCATCTTCCCGCTGGGCAAGCGCGGCGGCCGGCTGTTCATCGCCTGCGCCGATCCCACCGACCAGGAAGCCGTCGAACGCATCAAGTTCGCCACCCAGCTCGCGCCCGAGTGGATCGTCGTCGAGTACGACAAGCTCATGCGCCTGGTCACCGACCAGCAGACCACCACCACGCAGTCCATGGACGCGCTGGTGTCGTCCGACTTCGAGTTCGAGGTCACCGACGAAGATCCGCAGGCCACGGCGGACAAGGCCGAGGCCTCCACCGAGGTCGAAGATGCCCCGGTCGTCAAGTTCCTGCACAAGATGCTGATCGACGCGATCAACCTGCGCGCGTCCGACCTCCATTTCGAGCCCTACGAATACAACTACCGCGTGCGCTTCCGCGTCGACGGCGAGCTGCGCGAGATCACGCAGCCGCCCATCGCCATCAAGGACAAGCTGGCGTCGCGCATCAAGGTCATCTCGCGGCTCGACATCTCCGAGAAGCGCGTCCCGCAGGACGGCCGGATGAAGCTCAAGTTCGGCAGCAAGAGCATCGACTTCCGGGTCAGCACGCTGCCCACGCTGTACGGCGAGAAGATCGTCATCCGTATTCTCGACCCGTCGAGCGCCCGGCTCGGCATCGAGGCGCTGGGTTACGAGCAACAGGAAAAAGACCGCCTGATGGCGACCATCGTGCGCCCGTACGGCATGGTGCTGGTCACCGGCCCCACGGGTAGCGGCAAGACGGTGTCGCTGTATACCTGCCTGAACATGCTCAACCAGCCGGGCGTCAATATCTCCACCGTCGAGGATCCGGCCGAAATCAACATGCCGGGCGTCAACCAGGTCAATGTCAACGACAAGGCCGGGCTGAATTTCGCCGCCGCGCTCAAATCGTTCCTGCGCCAGGATCCCGACGTCATCATGGTGGGCGAGATCCGCGACCTGGAAACCGCCGACATCGCCATCAAGGCGGCACAGACGGGCCACATGGTGCTGTCCACGCTGCACACCAACGACGCGCCCACCACCCTCACCCGGTTGCAGAACATGGGCGTGGCGCCGTTCAACATCGCCTCGTCCATCCTGCTCATCACCGCGCAGCGCCTGGCGCGCCGGCTGTGCGAAAGCTGCAAGGTGCCGGCCGACTATCCGCGCGCGTCGCTGCTGCGGGCCGGCTACACCGAGGACGAACTCGACGACACGTGGCGCCCGTACCGCGCCGTGGGTTGCTCCAATTGCAACAACGGCTACCGCGGCCGCGTCGGCATCTACCAGGTGATGCCCATCACCGAGAAGATGCAGCAGATCATCCTGGCCCTCGGCAACGCGCCCGACATCGCCAAGTGCGCCAAGGAAGACGGCGTGCGCGACCTGCGTCAATCGGGGCTGGTCAAGGTGCGCCTGGGCGTCACGACGCTCGAGGAAGTCATTTCCTGCACGAACGAATGAGTCGCTTACAAGTCGAGCTCAAATCACGCCTGACCCCAGGCAGAATCGCGCAACCATGCCCGACAGGGCGGTTGGAGGACTGATGGCTACTGCAATGGCGGCAAAGAGCGCCCCGGATTTCATCTTCGAATGGGAAGGCAAGGACCGCACCGGCAAGCTCGTGCGCGGCGAATTGCGTGCCGGCGGCGAAGCCGCGGTGAGCGCCAGCATGCGCCGCCAGGGCATCATGGTCACCAAGGTGAAGAAGCGCCGCATGAGCGGCGGCAAGTCCATCGGCGGCCGGGACGTGGCCATCTTCACGCGCCAGCTGTCAACGATGATGAAGGCCGGCGTCCCGCTGCTGCAGGCCTTCGACATCGTCGGCCGGGGATCCACCAATCCGCGCCTCACACCGCTGCTGAACGGGATCCGCGGCGACGTCCAGACCGGCACCAGCCTGTCGTCGGCCTTCCGCAAGCACCCGCAATACTTCGACGCGCTGTACTGCAACCTGGTCGAGGCCGGCGAGTCCGGCGGTATCCTGGAAGAGCTGCTGGCCCGCCTGGCCATGTACCAGGAAAAGACGATCGCCATCAAGCAGAAGGTGAAGTCGGCGCTCATCTACCCGACGTCCGTCATCGTCGTGGCCTTCGGCGTGCTCACGGTCATCATGATCTTCGTGATCCCGTCGTTCAAGGAGGTGTTCACGTCGTTCGGCGCCGAACTGCCCGCGCCCACGCTGTTCGTCATGGCCCTGAGCGACGCGTTCATCCACTGGTGGTGGCTGATCTTCCTGATCCTGTTCGGCGGCGGCTGGACGTTCTTCCAGACCTGGAAACGATCCGAGAAGATGCAGTTCTTCATGGACCGCCTGATGCTGAAGCTGCCCATCTTCGGCGACCTGGTGATGAAGTCGACGGTGGCGCGCTGGACCCGCACGCTGTCCACGATGTTCCCCGCCGGCGTGCCGCTGGTCGAGGCGCTCGACTCCGTCGGGGGCACCGCCGGCAACATGGTGTTCGCGCAGGCCACCATGCAGATCCAGCGCGACGTGGCGGCCGGCTCGGCTCTCACCACGGCCATGACCAGCACCGGCGTGTTTCCCACCATGGTGCTGCAGATGTCGGCCATCGGCGAGGAATCCGGCGCGCTCGACGACATGCTGGCGCGTGCCGCCGAGTTCTACGAGGACGAAGTCGACGAGATGGTCAAGGGCCTGTCCACGCTGATGGAGCCGATCATCATCGTGGTGCTGGGCACCATGATCGGCGGCATCGTCGTGTCGATGTACCTGCCCATCTTCAAGATCGGCCAAGTCGTCTGACGACCTGTGGACGAGATCCTCGCTGATCCCTGGGGCGTATTCGGGACGCCCTGGGTCCTGGGCGTCCTCGGGCTCCTCGTGGGCAGCTTCCTGAACGTGGTGATCCACCGCAAGCCCATCATCATGATGCGCGAGTGGCTGCTCGACACCGGCGGCATGCTGGGCGAAGGCGAGGTCTGGAAACAGGTCTTCGGCAAGCCGCAGCCGGCCGAGATCGTCGAGGCCGGCAAGACCATCGACGCGCACCTCGAGGTGCTGACGCCCCTGGGCCTGTCCGCGCCGCGCTCGCGCTGCGGCGCGTGCGGCCACCGGATCCCTTGGTACGAGAACATCCCGCTGGTCAGCTGGCTCGCGCTGCGCGCGCGCTGTTCGGCCTGTGGCACGCCCATCTCCGTTCGCTATCCGCTCGTCGAGCTCGCCACCGGCCTGCTGTTCGCGGCGGCGGCGTGGAAGTTCGGCCCGCATCCGGCCGCGCTCGCGTGGTGCGCCGCGCTGGCGCTGCTGGCGGCGATGGCCCTGATCGACCTTGACACCAAGTACCTGCCCGACGACCTCACCTACCCGCTGCTGTGGGGCGGCCTGGTGGTGGCCGCGCTCGGCTGGACGATTCCGCTGCCCGCCGCCGTCTGGGGCGCGGTGGTGGGCTACCTGCCGCTGTGGGCGATCGCCGGCGCGTTCACGCTGCTGATGAAGCGCCAGGGCATGGGTGGCGGCGACCTGAAGCTGCTGGCCGCGCTCG
>JACMOG010001008.1 GCA_014378125.1 Vitreoscilla sp.
CTGGGCGCTGGCCGACAAGCTGGTCGACGCCGCGGCCCTGGACGATGAGGCACTCGCGCGGCGCGTGTCCGCGCTGCCGCGCCCGCTCGTGTTCACCAACGGAGTGTTCGACGTGCTGCACCGCGGCCACGTCGAGTACCTGCACGCGGCGCGCCAACTGGGCGGCAGCCTGATCGTCGCCGTCAACACCGACGCCTCGGCGCGCGGGCTGGGCAAGGGCCCCGATCGCCCGTTGAACCGCGACGTCGACCGCGCGCTGGTGCTCGCGGGGCGGGCGGCGGCGGACGCCGTCACCTTCTTCGACGAGTCCACGCCGGTCGCGCTGATCGAGCGCGTTCGCCCCGATCTGTACGTGAAGGGCGGCGACTACGACATGGAGACGCTGGCCGAGACCGCGCTGGTGCGTTCCTGGGGCGGACGCTCGCTGGCGATCCCGTTCACGCACGGCTTTTCGACGACGAACCTGGTGCGCCGCATCCGCGGCGACGAACCGCGGGCGTGACGCGCCCGGCCGCCTTCCCGCGAGACACCCCGATGGGCTTGATCGCCTGGTCGCGCGTCTTGCAGCCGGCCTCGAGCCAGGCCTTCGGTTTCGAGGGAGAGTCACGATCCTCGAGGCTCGCCACGAGCGTCTGCAGCACGTTCGTGTCGGCAGGCTTGTGCACGTACAGGTCGAAACCGGCACCGATGGCCTCCTGCTCCATCGCCGCGCCGCGCAGGGCGGTCGACGCCACGAGAAACGGATGATCGCTGCGCGTCGACCGCCGGATCGACCGGGCCGCCTCGAAGCCGTCGACGACAGGCATCTGCAGGTCCAGGAAGACGATGTGCGGATCGAATGTCTCGCTCAGTTCGAGTGCCTGTCCGCCGTGGTATCCGACGGCCACCTCGTGGCCCATGGCCTCGAACAGCTCGACAAGGGAGTCGGCGACATCGATTTCGTCATCGACAACAAGGATCTTGGTGATCGGTTGCTCCTGGAACCTACGTCCAGTGCAACGCATCGTCAAAGATAACCGCCAGGCTGAACAACTGTGTAGGAGCCGCGGACGAGTTGCTGTGGGCGACCGCGCCATTGATGGAACGCTTGTCGGCGATCGCCCTGAACGCCCGATCTTTACTTGTGCGGCCTCACGACACCCTACGGCGAATCGTTGCCCTTCCGATATAGCTTCGTGGCCAAAAAGCTCTATCTCGAGCCGCGCTATGCGCGCTCCACGACTGGAGGATAGAACAATGTTTTCTCGGATGACCGTTGCAAAGCGGCTGCATGCCGGCTTCGCCCTCATTCTCGGCATTCTGGTGGCAGTCACGCTCGTTGCCATCGCCAAGGTTCACACCATCGATGCGGCCCTGCGAGCCAACAGCGAGGAGAACCTCCTGGTTCAGCGCTACGCCATCAACTTCCGGGGATCCGCCCACAACCGCTCCATCGCCATCCGCGACGTGGTACTGAGCCCTTCCGCGACCGAACGCAGCAAGGAAGAGGCAGACATCAATGGTCTGGCCGAGTTCTATGCACAGTCTTCGGCGCCGCTGGAGCGCTTGGTGGGCGCCCAGGGGGCCTCTCCGGAGCTCGGCGAACTGTACGCAGGCATCAAGGAGGCGGAATCGAAGTCGGTCGCCTCCACGCGCGCGATCACCGCGGCCGTCGAATCCGGAGACAGCGCCGGTGCCCAGGCCATGCTCTGGACGCAGGCGAAGCCACAGTACGTGGCCTGGCTCGCCGCGATCAACAAGCTCATCGACTTCGAGGAAACGCTGATTCAAGCCGCGAACAAGTCCGCGCTCTCGGAGGCCGGCAGTTTTGTCTCCGTCATGCTCGGCGCGCTCTTCCTTGCCATGTTGGCCGGCACCGCGCTCGCATGGTCGATCTCGCGAAGCATCCTGATGCAACTCGGTGCGGAGCCGGTGCTGCTCGGGGCGGCGGCGCAGCGGGTATCGGAAGGTGATCTCCAGTCGGTTCCGGGCGCCTCGACCGCCCGCCAGGGCAGTGTCCTCGCATCCCTGGGCGCGATGCAGGCCAGCCTTTCCAGGTTGGTCGGGGAAGTGCGCGAGGCATCGAACTCGATTGCAACGGGGTCTCGCGAGATCGCCAGCGGCAACCTCGATCTGAGCCAGAGAACGGAGCGCCAGGCGAGCAACGTCCAGCAGACGGCATCGTCCATGAGCAGCCTGGCGGAGACGGTACACGCGAACTCCGCGACGGCCGCGGAGGCAAACTCGATGGCGGCGAGTGCTTCTTCAGCCGCGCAGAGGGGCGGGGAGGTGGTTGGGCAAGTCGTGGCGACGATGGAAGACATCGCGGCATCGTCCAAGCGCATCGCCGACATCATCGGCGTCATCGATGGCATCGCCTTTCAAACCAACATCCTGGCGCTGAACGCGGCCGTCGAGGCCGCGCGTGCCGGCGAGCAGGGCCGTGGTTTCGCGGTCGTGGCATCGGAAGTCCGTAGCCTTGCACAACGGTCGGCGAGTGCCGCGCGTGAAATCAAGACCCTGATCGGCGCGAGTGTCGAAAAGGTCGACAACGGCACTCGCCTGGTCGGGTTGGCGGGCCAGACGATGGACGACATCGTCGGACAGGTGCGGCACGTCAGCGAGCTCATCGAACGCATCTCCGGATCCACGGCCGGTCAGACGGTTGGAATCGGCCACGTGGGTCAGGCCGTCGATCAACTCGACCAGTCCACGCAGCAGAACGCTGCCCTCGTCGAGCAGAGTGCCGCCGCGGCTGAAAGCTTGCGCATCCAGGCCGATCGCTTGACGCAGACCGTGAGCATCTTCAAGCTCGGCAGCTAGGACAACACGGTCGACAGGGCCCGCGCGACATCGGCCACGCCGATGTCTTGCAGCCGATCCGCCTGCAACAGGTGCAGGGTCTGCGGATCGTGATCCAGCGGCGGGCGCGGCCCCAGCAGCACGAAGGTGGGCGTGCCCACCGCGGCGGCGATGTTGGTGGCACCGGTGTCGTTGCCCACGCAGGCCCGCACCAGCGACAGCGCGGCCACGGTCTCGGCCACGCTGCCCCGGGTGATGGCCATCACGCGCGCACGCAGCGCCGGCGCGATGCGCGCGACGATGGCGTCGGCCAGCGCCGTCTCCGCGGGACCGCCGAGCACCAGCACGCCCTGGCCGCGTTCGGCCAACAGCGTGGCGAGCGCGGCGAAGTTCGCCTCGCCCCATTGCTTGAAGGCCTCCGAGGTGCCGATCGACAACGCCACCAGCGGCCGCGGCAGGGGCGCCAGCACGGCCTGCATCCGCGCCAGCGCGTCGGCGCGCACCGTGAGCCGCGGCACCAGCGGGGCGTCGCACCAGCCCTGCGCGATGCAGAAGGCGCTGGCGTCCTGGTAGGTGGCCACGGCCGGCCCGCGGTAGGCGCTGATCCAGCGCGTCCTGGTCAGCAGTTGGCGTTGCAGCCACGTGGTGCCGTAGCCCAGCCGTCGAGGGATGCCCGCGCCCAGGCAGGCGAACAAGGCGCGCACCGGACGGGTGGTGAACAGCGCGATCCGGTCGATGCGACGCGACCGCAGCTCGGCGCTCATGCGTGCCAGCCCCAGCAGGCTGGCGTGCTCTCCGCGCCGGTTCTCGTCACGCCGCGGCCGCCGGTCGTAGTAGAGCACCTCGCGCGTCCACGGCTCGTGGCCGAGCAGGTCGCGCGCCAGGGTGCTCGGCGGGGCGATCACGGTCACCTGGCCGTCGCTGCTGCTCTCGGCGATGCGCCGGAAGTAGGGGACGTGCCAGACCAGGTCGCCCATCCCGACGTCCCGGATCATCACGGCGGTGCGGGGTCGTCGGTCGACGGCGGTCAACGCCGCACCCCGACCAGGCGCACCGCGACGTCGGCGGGCTGGATGTGGCTCAGCTCGGCGGCCTGCAGCAGGTGCATCGTGTCGGGATCATGCGCCAGCGGCGGGCGCGGCCCCAGCAGCACGAACGTGGGGGTGCCCATGGCTGCGGCGATGTTGGTGGCGCCGGTGTCGTTGCCGACGCAGGCCTGCACCAGCGCCATGGCCGCGACGGTCTCGGGCACGCTGCCCCGCGTGATCGCCATCACGCGCGCGTGGTGCGCCGGCGGGATCCGTTGAAGGATGTCCTCGGCCAGCGCGGTTTCCGCGGGGCCGCCCAGCATCACCACGCCCTCGCCGCGCTCGGCCAGCAGCACGGCCAGCGCCGCGAAGTTGGCGGCACCCCATTGCTTGAACGGCTCGGATGCGCCGATGGACAAGGCCACCAGCGGCCGCCGCAGGCCGGCGAGCACCTCGTGCATGCGGGCCAGCGCGTCGGCGCGGACGCTCAGGCGAGGCACGATGGGCGCGTCGCACCAGCCCTGCGCGATGCAGAAGGCGCTGGCATCGATGTAGGCGGCCACTGCGGGGCCGCGGTAGCGGGTGATCCAGCGCGTCGGCGTCAACAGCCGGCGCTGCAGCCACGTGGTTCCGTAGCCCAGCCGCTGCGGGATGCCCGCGCGGAAGCAGGCCACGAGCGCGCGGCCCGGGTGCGTGGTGAAC
>JACMOG010001009.1 GCA_014378125.1 Vitreoscilla sp.
CCGACTCCACCACCGCGTCGCCCGCGCCGCGCATGACAGCCTGGAACAGCGCGAACGCCTGCGCGGGCGTGACGGGCGTGTCGCTGTAGAGGCTCACGTTGCCCTTCACGCGCGGGTCGACCACGATGGGCCGGTCGAGGATGGTGGCCATCGCGCGGGCCGCGGCCTCGGCGTCGATGCTGGGGAAGTCGATGGTGTAGGTGTCGCGCGCGGCGGCGCGTGGCGCGTGGGGACGAGCGTGCGCGGGCGCGGGCAGCGCAAACGCGCCCGCGAAGGCCAGCGCGGCGAGGAAGGAGGGCGGTGCGACGGTCATGTGGGGGCGAGTCTGCGTCGCGCGTGCGCGTCGGCGCATGTCGGCGGACCGCGGGTTTGTCAGCGGCGTGCGACCGCGCGGACACATTCGAACGCGCCAGCAACATCGCACGGCGTGGTTCGCTCGGGTGCGAGGCGCTGTCCACCTGCGGTGCGCGCGCTCGCAAACGGTTTCAGCGTGCCGGACACAAGGTGTCCAAACGGGAACACGCGGGCAACAGCCGGGCAGCTTGGCGTCGGCACAGTCCGGCTCGTTTCCATGCCTTCCTGAAAGCGTCCATGCCCAAGACCTCCCGTGCCGCGCTCGCGCTGATCGCCTGCCTCCCGTTGCTGCACGCCTGCGGCGGCACGTCCGACGATGGCGATGTGCGCCTCGTCAACGCCACCACCGACTACAGCACGATCAGCCTGTACCAGTCGGACGACACCGTCGGCGACGCGGTGGCCCCCGACACCGTCGGCAGCTACGCGGGCGTCGGAGCCGGCACCTATGAGTTCGACCTGCGCACGGTGGGCCCCAGCAGCACCGCGGCCCCCACGTCGCAGGTTGTTGCCAAGGGCGATCACTTCACGCTGGTGGCCTATGTCGACGCCGGGACGCTGAAGACGGCGACGCTCACCGACGACGAGGACAAGCCGCCCTCGGGCTACGCCAGCCTGCGCATCTTCAACGCCGCGCCGTCGGTGGGCGCCGGCGTGGACGTCTTCGCCACCGCCACCGCCTGTGCCGCGCTCACCAGCGCCGACACGGCCGTCGCCACCGACGTCACCGGGCTGCAGAGCGGCTACGCCTCGGTGGTGGCCGCCAGCGCGGGCAGCGCGTGGCACGTGTGCGTCACGGGCACGGGCGACCGCAGCGACCTGCGCCTGGACATCCCCGCGCTGACGCTCGGCAGCCAGCAGATCGCCACGCTGATCCTCACCAAGAGCACGGGCGGCGTGCTGCTGAACGGCCTGCTGCTGAACCAGCAGGGCACGCTCACCTCGTACGCCAACACCAGCGTGCGCCTGCGCCTGGTGGCCGACGCGGCCAGCGGCGGCGTGGTCAGCGCCAGCGCCAACGGCACCACGCTGGGCACCAGCTACGCCTCGCCGACGGTGAGCGCATGGCGCACCGTGACGGCCGGCGACCTTGCGCTCACGCTGTCCATCGACGGCGTGGCGCTCACCAGGTCGGGCCTCACCGCCGCGGCGGGCGGGGACTACACGCTGCTGGTGGCCGGCAGCGCCGGCGCCGCCACGATCAACCTGCTCACCGACGACGACTCGACGCCCACCAGCACCTCGCTGCCGGTGCGCATGAAGCTGGTCAACGGCCTCAACGGCGGTTCGGGCAGCGCGATGCTGACGTCCAGCGGCGTGGTGGTGGGCGACAGCGTTGCCTTCGGCGCGACCTCGGCCGACGCCAACATCGCGGCCAGCTCCGCCGCCGCCGACCTGCAGGTGACCTCGGCCGGCACCACGCTGTGGGAGATGAGCGGCCAGACGCTCACCAGCGGCAGCGTGTACACGGTGTTCCTGCTGGGCGATGCCGGCGCGCCGAAGGGCGTGCTGCGGGTGGACAACTGATCTGGAGCCCGTTCGACGGCAGCCTGCCGGGACGAAAGGCGTCCGGCCCCGGCGGGGCCAGGCCCCGCTCCCGCCGGGATCGGAAGCCAAGTACCGCCGGGCGACTCACCGTGGTGGCGCGCCGGCCCGTCTGCGGATACGCTCCGCGCAGTGCTTCACTACGGGGACGCTCCATGCAACGCTGGTCTCTCTCCACCTGCGCGCTGATCGGCGCGCTGGCCACCGCGCCGGCCGTCGCCGACGAGGTACCCGGTCGGTCGACGCAGCTCACAAGATGCCCTGGATGTGCGTCGCCAACGAAGTGGCGTGGACGGAGGCGCTGCAACCCTGGGGGTAGTCCTTCTGAAGCGACAACATGCTGGCGTGGTCGGTCTCCATGTCATCGATGGCTTCCTTCAGCACGACAAGCTTTGTCGCCACGACCTCCCTGAAGCTGGTCACGACAGCGC
>JACMOG010001010.1 GCA_014378125.1 Vitreoscilla sp.
CCATGGAGAACGCACCCGAGATCACCGCCTGCGACGCGATGACGGCCGCCATCGCGGCCAGCACCACCACCGGCGCCACCCAGGCCTGTGGGAACATCTTGAAGAACGGGTTGGCGATGGCGCTGGGATCGTGGATCAGCAGCGCGCCCTGGCCCATGTAGTTGAGCGCGAGCGCCGGCAGCACCATGGTGCTCCAGGCCAGGCGGATGGGCGTCTTGCCGAAGTGGCCCATGTCGGCGTACAGCGCCTCGGCGCCGGTGAGCGCCAGCACGATGGCCCCCAGCGCGGCCAGCACGTGCCAGCCGCGATCGACCAGGAACTCGACCGCGTAGACCGGATTGAGCGCCTTGAGGATTTCCGGCGCCTGCGAGATGTGCAGCGCACCCACGATGGCCAGCCCGCTGAACCACACGAGGATGATGGGGCCGAACAACTTGCCGAACGCCCCGGTGCCGAAGCGCTGGGCCGAGAACAGCAACACCAGGATCAAGACGGAGATGGGCACCACGTAGGCCTTGAGCGCCGGCGTGATGACCTCGATGCCCTCGACCGCGCCCATGACGGTGACGGCCGGCGTGATGACGCTGTCGCCGAAGAACAGCGTGGCGCCGAACATGCCCACCAGCAAGATGAGCGTGCGCCGCTGCGGCGTGCCGCCCGCCGCCTTGGCCGCCAGCGCGGTGAGCGCCATGGCGCCGCCTTCGCCGTTGTTGTCGGCGCGCAGGATCAGGATCACGTACTTGAGCGTGACCACCAGCATCAGTCCCCAGAAGATGGTGGAGACGGCGCCGATCAGGTGCCATGCGTCGAGCGGAACGCCCACGCCCGACACCGGCTGGAAGATCTCGTGCAGCGTATACAGCGGACTCGTGCCGATGTCGCCGTAGACGACGCCCAATGCGCCCAGCGTCATGGCCCCGAGGCCCGCGCCATGTTCCTTGCTGCTCATGAGATCGGCAGATCCTGCGGTCGAGTGCGTTCGCAGGTCCTTGGTTGGTAGGAAATGCATTCTGACCCAAAAGCGCGCCGCGACTGTTCCCCGTTAAAGTGCGCGTCATGCTGATCAACTGCGTCGCCTACGAGAACGGAGCCAAGCTCGCCGACATTCCCGTCTCCGAGATCAGCGACTACCTGGCGCACCCGTCCTGCTTCGTGTGGGTGGCGCTCAAGGACGCCACCGAGGACGAGCTGAAGACCATGCAGGCGAAGTTCGGCCTGCACGAGCTGGCGGTGGAGGACGCGTTGCATGGCCACCAGCGGCCCAAGGTGGAGGAGTACGGCGACACGCTGTTCGCCGTGGTGCACACGGTGGAGATGACGCCCATCGACGAGCTGACCACCGGCGAGGTGGACATCTTCGTGGGCGCCAACTTCGTGCTGTCGGTGCGCAACCGCAGCCGCCAGAACCTGCTGCAGGTGCGCGAACGCTCCGAGCGCGAGCCGCAGTTGCTGAGCCACGGCCCGGCCTTCGTGTTCTACGCGCTGCTGGACGCGGTGGTCGACCGCTACTTTCCCATCATCGACCGGCTCGAGACCGAGCTGGAAGAGGTGGAAGACCAGATCTTCGAGCCCGGCACCTCGCAGGCCAACATCCGCCGGCTGTACGAGCTCAAGAGCGACATCGGCGTCGTGCGGCACGCGGTCACCCCGCTGATCGACGCCGTGCACAAGCTGTTCAGCGGCCGCGTGCCGGCCGTGTGCGAAAACAACCGCGAATACTTCCGCGACGTGTTCGACCACCTGCTGCGCATGAACGGCTCGCTGGACAACCTGCGCGACACCATCGGCACCGCCATCCAGGTGAACCTGGCGATGGTGGCCATCGAGGAATCCGTGGTCAACAAGCGCCTGGCCGCCTGGGCCGGCATCTTCGCGGTGATCAGCGCGTTCGCCGGCATCTGGGGCATGAACTTCAAGTTCATGCCGGAGCTGGAATGGCACTACGGCTATCCGATGGCGCTGGGCACGATCACGATCGTGTGCGTGGTGCTGTACCGGCAGTTCAAGAAGTCGGGGTGGTTGTAGTTCTTGAGGCTTGGCGCTTGGCGCTTCGGCCGGCGAGTCAGGACGTCGAGGGTTTCTGGCCACGATCTCGGCGGGCGAAGGCGGTGGGGTCGTGGCCAGAGCACCTCCCAAGCCCTCCAAGCCCCGACTCGCCACTCAAAGCGGCAAGCGACGGCGAAAGCCCTCAGGCCGGCTGGGACTCCGGCGCCGGCTGCGTGTCGAGCTCGATCTCCACACGGTCGCGGCCTTCCTGCTTGGCGCGGTACATCGCCTCGTCGGCGCGCTTGATGCCCTCGTTGAGGTCCTCGCCGCGGTGCCACTCGGCCACGCCGAAGCTGCACGTCACGCGCAGGCCCTCCACCCATTGCGCGCTGGCGATGCGCTCGCGCAGGCGCTCGGCGATGTCGCGTCCCTTCAGGCCCGGGGTGTCGCGGAAGACCAGGAGGAACTCCTCGCCGCCCCAGCGCGCGAACAGGTCGTCGCGCTGCACGGCGGAGCGCACCAGTTCGGCCAGCCCGCGGATCACCTGGTCGCCGGTGTCGTGGCCCAGCGTGTCGTTGACGCGCTTGAAGTGGTCGATGTCGATGAACACGAGCGTCATCGGAAAGGTCTGGGCGCCGCCCAGGCGCACGATGCGCGTGAGCTCGTCGGCCAGGCCCTTGCGGTTGAGCGCGCCGGTGAGCGGGTCGGTGCGGGCGATCTCCGCCAGGCTGCGGGTTTCCAGGCGGAGCGATTCGTTGAGGCGCTGCAGCGAGGTCTGGCTGGCCGCTGACAACCGCAGTTCGCGGCGCTTCAGAAGGCCGTCGACCACCAGGTAGCCCAGCACCGACAGCATCCACACCGCGATGATGCCCAGGCGGAAGGTGGCCGTGGAGATCAGCTTGCCTGAGAGCTCGATGCGCTGGATGCGGATCGTGTGCAGGCCCGGCTCCACCTTCGGTCCGGTGGAGAACGCGATCTGGGTGGCGTTGCGGAAATCGGGCGCCTCCAGGTCGAGCGTCATCGGGTGCTCGTCGATCCACCACTGCGAGACCGTGAAACGGCTCAGGGGCACCTCGTACCCCTGAGGGTAGGCCGACGGCTCGTAGATGAGCTGGTCGATCTTCTCCGACTCGGGCACGCCCACCCTGGAATAGGCCGGGTCGAAGTTGCGCACGTAGATGCGCACGCGCTGCTGTGCCTCGGGGCCGGTGGCGGCAATCCACAGCTTCATCGAGTCGAAGCGGCTCAGGTCGATGCCATGAGGCGCGTTGGCGAGCTCGAGGCGCAGCTCGCAGAACGCCCATTCGTAGCCGGCGCGCAGGTCGCAGTCGATGCCCAGGTCGCCATGGGCGCGAGCGAGGGTGGCCACGCTGCGGCCGCCCACGTTGGCACGGTCGTCCAGCGCCAACGCGTTGTACGGCGAGCGCGCGTCGATGACCATCGTCGAGGTCATGCCGAACTGGTTCCACAGCAGCGCGACCCCGGTGAGGGCAAGCAGGACGATCAGCAGGCGACGAAGGACGCGGGCGTGCATGGCAAGGGCAATGTCGCCGGGGATCGGCGCTTACACGGGAATCGGCGGACGCCGGGGTTTCTTGAGCATGGTTCAGTGATGGTTACACCTTACCCGCGCGCGCGCCGATGCGTGCCGCACGGGCGCCACAAAGGGCCGCCAAGCGCGGAATTGTCGACAGGACAGCGATTCGCGTCGCCGACTGGACCAGAATTCAGCGACGCAGCAGCGGCGCCTGCAGCTCGTGCACCGCGCCCGCGCCCACCGACGCGCCAAAGCGCATGGCCAGGCGTCCGGCCACGTTCTCCTGCAGCGTGTAGTCGACCACGTCCTCGGCCTTGACCACGTCGCGGGCCACCGAGTCGAGGCTGCCGAAGTGGTCGGCCAGGCCCTGGTTGACGGCTTCCTCGCCGTTCCAGAACAGGCCAGAGAACGTGTCCGGGGTCTCGTGCAGGCGGGCGCCGCGGCCTTCCTTGACGACGGCGATGAACTGCTTGTGGATCTGGTCGATCATGGCCTGCGCCAGCGCGCGCTGCTCGGGCTTGAGCGGCGAGAACGGATCCAGCATGCCCTTGTTGGCGCCGGCCGTGATCAGGCGGCGCTCGACGCCCAGCTTCTCCATCGTCCCGGTGAAGCCGAAGCCGTCCATGAGCACGCCGAGGGACCCGACGATGCTGGCCTTGCCGACGTAGATCTCGCCGGCGCCCACGGCCATGTAGTTCGCGCCGGAGCCGCACACCTCCTCGCAGACCGCATAGATCTTCTTGTGGTACTGGGCCTTCAGGCGCTTGATCTCGTCGTAGACGATGCCGGCCTGCACCGGGCTGCCGCCGGGCGAGTTGATGCGCATCACCACGGCCACGGCGTTCTTCTCCTCGAACGCGCTGCGCAGCGCCGAGACGATGTTCTCCGCGCTGGCGTCGCCTTCCGACGCGATCTCGCCGCGGATCTCCACCAGCGCCGTGTGCGGGCCGTTGGGCGTGGACGCCTTGCCGCGCTGCGCCGACACCAGGCCCCACACGATGGCCAGCGCCAGCAGGAACCACGCGAGGCGGCCGGCCAGCCGCCAGCGACGGTCGGTGCGGCGATCGCGCATCATCTCGCCGGTGACCTGCGCCATCACGTGCTCCAGGCGCGACAGGTCGACGCCGATGTTGACGTTGACGGGCGGTGCGGGCGGCGCCGGCACGGGGGCGGGCGCGGGCACCGGGGCCGGGCCGGAATCGGGCAGCGGCGGGGTCTGCGTGGGCTCGAAATCTTGCGTCATGGGTGGCTGCTATCTGGAGGAATGGCGTCGAACTCGACAGGGCGGACGTCTCGGGAAGGATACCAATACACCTGGCCGGCACGTTCGACCACGTCGACGGCCATCAGGCGCTGGCCCGCGCACGGGCCCGCGATGCACTGTCCGGTGGTGGGCTCGTAGACGGCGCCGTGCATCGAGCAGACGATGAAGCGGCGATCGGTGTCGAGGAACTCTCCGGGCTTCCAGTCCATCTCGGTAGGCACGTGGGCGCAGCGGTTCAGGTAGGCCACCACGCGGCCGTCGAAGCGCAGCGCGAAGGCCCGCGCCGGTCGGCGCCACAGCAGCACGTCGAACACGTGGGCGGTGCCGGCC
>JACMOG010001011.1 GCA_014378125.1 Vitreoscilla sp.
CCGGCGGCGGCGACGCGCACGAGGGCGAGGACATCCAGGTGCTGGAGCTGCCGCTCGCCGAGGCGCTGGCGATGATCGTGCGCGGCGAGATCCAGGACGGGAAGACCATCATGTTGTTGCAGTATGCGGCGATGGTGGGGCTGGACCGGCTCTAGAAGCGACTGGAACGCCTCTTGCAACCCCGTCCCATCCTGCGCGCCGGGAAGACGTTTCTTCCGAAGCCCCGCACCGCCTGCACAGACAAGAAAAGGACGACCGAGACATGGGGACAACGACGGTGTTCGACATCACGCGCTGGCTGCGGCCGGCGGCGGCCCTGGCAGGCGCGAGCGGCGCGCTGTGTGCCGCGCAGACACCCGACCCCGTGCCCCTGCGTCCCATCGTGGAACAGTCCGTTACCGTCACCGCCACGCGCGTGGCCACGCCGGCGTTCGACGTGCCGGCCGCGCTGACGCTGGTCACGCTGTCGCCCGACACCGAGTCGCGCACGGGCATCAACATCTCGGACACCCTCACCGCCGTGCCCGGCCTGCTCGCCCGAGACCGCCAGAATTACGCGCAGGATGTACAGATCTCCGTGCGCGGATTCGGCGCGCGCTCCACCTTCGGCATTCGCGGCGTGCGGCTGTACGTGGACGGGATCCCGGCGACGATGCCCGATGGCCAGGGCCAGATCTCCAACGTCGACCTGGGCCCGGCCGCCGCCATCGAGGTGCTGCGCGGGCCGTTCTCGGCGCTGTACGGCAACTCCTCGGGCGGCGTGTTGCAGGTGTTCACCGAGGACGGCGCGGGCGCGCCCAAGGTGACCACGAGCGTGGGGGGCGGCAGCAACGGACAGCAGCGCTACGAGGGCAAGGTCTCGGGCGCCGAAGGGCCGCTGTCGTACGTGGGCAGCGTGTCGCGCTTCAAGACCGACGGCTACCGCGATCACAGCGCCGCGCAACGCGACATCCAGAACCTGAAGCTGGGCTTGAAGCTGGGCGAATCGTCGAAGCTCACGCTGGTGGGCAACGCGGTGCAGCTGCCGTCCGCGCAGGACGCGCTGGGCCTGAGCCGAGCCGAGCTGGAGGCCAATCCACGCCAGGCGGATGCGTCGGCCACGACGTACAAGACGCGCAAGTCGCTCAGCCAGACCCAGGCCGGTCTCATCTGGGACTGGCGCGTCGACGCGTACAACGCGCTGCGCGCCATGGTGTATGCCGGCCGGCGCGAGACAGAGCAGTTCCAGTCGATCCCCTACACGTCGCAGGGCAGCCCGAAGAACCCCGGTGGCGTGATCCAGCTCGGGCGCGACTACGACGGCACCGACGTGCGCTGGACGACGGGCAGCCACACGGCCACGCAAAGCTGGTCGCTGGTGGGCGGCCTCGCCTGGGACAAGCTGCGCGAGCACCGCCAGGGCTACCAGAACTTCACCGGCACCGCGCCCGACCAGGTGCTGGGCGTGCAGGGGGCGTTGAGGCGCGACGAGATCAACGACGTGCAGGATCTCGATCCGTACCTGCAAGGCCAATGGCATCCGACCGAGGCCTGGACGATCGACGCCGGCGTGCGCCACAGCAGCGTGCGCTTCATCTCGCACGACCGCTACATCGTCGGCACCAACCCCGACGACAGTGGCAAGGTCGACTACTCCGCCACGCTGCCGGTGGTGGGCGTGCTGTACGCGGTGCAGCCCGACGTGCACCTGTATGCGACCGCCGGCCGCGGCTTCGAGACGCCCACGCTCAACGAGCTGGCCTATCGCTCCGACAACCTGACCGGCCTGAACTTCGACCTGAAGCCCTCGCGCAGCAGCAACCTTGAACTGGGCGTGAAGGCGCGTTCGAGCGCCTACGGCGACCTCGACGTGGCCGTGTTCGGCACCCGCACCACCCATGAGATCGTGACGCAGACCAACCTGGGTGGCCGCTCGACGTACCAGAACGCGGCGGCCACGCGCCGCCTGGGCCTGGAACTGGGCTGGACAAAGCAATTGCCCGCCGACCTGAACGCGCAGCTGACCTACACGCTGCTGGACGCGCAGTACATCGGCAGCTTCGTCTCGTGCACGACCACGCCGTGCGCGAACGCCTCCACCACCGTCGCCTCGGACAACCGCATCCCCGGCGTGGCGCGCAACGCGCTGTTCGCCGCGCTGAACTGGGCGCCGCCGCGGGGCTGGCGCGCCAGCGTGGAAGCGAAGGCGCTCAGCCGCGTCCTTGTGAACGACACCAACACCGACGCGGCTGCGTCCTACCTGGTGGGCAACGTCTCGGCAGGCTATCTGCTGCCGATGGGGCAGTGGCAGTTCTCCGCATTCGGGCGCATCGACGACATCACCAATCGCCGCTACGTGGGTTCGGTGATCGTCAACGAAGGCAACGCCCGCTACTTCGAGCCGGCGCCGGGGCGCACGTTCTTCGCGGGGATCAACGGCAGCTACCGGTTCTGATCACGCCTTCTCGGTGGTGAGATGGCGGTAGACCGTGGTGCGCGAGATGCCCAGGTTGCGCGAGGTCTGGCTGACGCTGTGGCCGGTGCGCTCGAACTCGCGCCGGATGGTGTCCGACGCCACCTGCTGCAGCGCCGACGTGGCCACCGCGCGCTGGGCCGCAGGCAGCAGGCGCTCGGCATCAAG
>JACMOG010001012.1 GCA_014378125.1 Vitreoscilla sp.
GAGTGCCTGTCGTGGCTGTTCTGGCAGATGGGCAGCGCGCCGTTCCTGGGCGGCGGCTTCGGCCACTTCTACGCCTACGCGCCCGAGAAGATCGAATACGCCATCAATCGCTACGCGATGGAGGTCAAGCGCCAGCTCGACGTCCTCGATCGCCACCTGGCCGATCGCGCATACATGGCCGGCGACGACTACACGATCGCCGACATGGCCATCTGGCCCTGGTACGGCAACCTGGTGAAGGGGCTGCTGTACGAGGCGGGCGTGTTCCTGGACGTACCGACCTACACGAACGTCGTGCGCTGGACCGACGCGATCGCGCGGCGGCCTGCGGTGCAGCGCGGCCGCATGGTCAACCGCGTGTTCGGCGATCCTGCGAGCCAGCTGCACGAGCGGCACGACGCCGCCGATTTCGACACGCTCACGCAGGACAAAGTGGCCCCGAAATGATCACGCTCTACGACTGCGCGACCGCCCCCAGCCCGCGCCGCGCGCGGATCCTGCTGGCCGAGAAGGGCGTCGCGCATGAGACGGTGCAGGTCGACCTGCGCATCGGCGAGCAGATGGGCGGCGCCTACCGACAGATCAACCCGCACTGCACGGTTCCCGCGCTGAAGACCGACGACGGGCTGCTGCTGACGGACAACGCCGCGATCGCCGCCTGGGTCGAAGCCCGGTTCACCGAGCCCGCGTTGCTGGGCATCACGCCCGGCGAAAAGGCCGAGGTCGCCGGCTGGAACTGGCGCATAGAGTTCGATGGCCTGATGGCGATCGCCGAGGCACTGCGCAACGGATCGCCCGCGATGGCCAATCGCGCGCTTCCGGGCCCGGTGGACTACGCGCAGATCCCCGCGCTGGCGGAACGCGGGCGCGCGCGGGTGCAAGGCTTCTTCGCGGAGTTGAACGAGCGTCTAGCGGATCGGGCGTTCGTCGCCACCGACCGCTTCAGCGTGGCCGACATCAACGCGGTGGTGGCCGTCGACTTCGCCCGCGTCGTGAAGATCAAGCCGGGCGACGCGCACCCGCACCTTCAACGCTGGCGCGCGGCGATGGCGCTGCGGCCGTCGATGGCGCTTTGAAGCGCGCTTCATCCTGCGCGAAGTCGCAGGATCCACGCTGGCGAACAACACCGTCACCCGGAGTGGATTCCGCGACTGCGCGCGGAATGACGGGAAGTTACTTTCCGGTGAGCTTCTTGCGCACATCCACCCCCACGCCCTTGTTCACGAACTGCATCGTCGCCACCTTGGACAGGTCGACGTCGCCGGCCTTGTACAGCCCCGCGCGCACCATCTTGTCGTAGAAGTCCTTGATGCGCTCTGGCCTCATCGCGCCGATGCCCAGCGTCTGCGCGTCGCCGGAATCGACGATGCCCATCTGCTTCATCAGCGCCAGGCTTTGCGCGATGAGGTCGTCGGTCATGTCGGGGTTGTCCTGCCGGATCAGCGCGTCGGCCGCCTTGCGGTCGCCGTACAGGTAGTTGTTCCAGCCGATGATGGACGCCTCGACGAAGCGCTTGACGAGGTCGGGCCTGTTCTTGACGGTGTCGGTGCGCGCCTCGATGGTGGTGCTGTAGGTGCTGTAGCCGTGGTCGGCCAGCAGGAACACCGCCGGCTTGAAGCCGCCCTGGGCCGCGATGGTGATGGGCTCCTCCACCGCGTAGCCCTGCTGCAGGCTGTGCCTGTCGGCCAGGAACGGGCCCACGTTGTAGTTGTACGGGCGCAGCGATTCGTCCTTGAACGCGTAGTCGGCCTTGAGCCATTGCCACCACGAGAACTGGGCGTCCTTGGCGATGTAGGCCACGGGCGCCTTGGCCAGGTCCTCGAAGGTCGCGTAGCCGCCGTCCGGATGCGCGATCAGCGCCTGCGGATCCTTCTGGAACATCGACGCCACCGCGATCACCGGCACGCCGTTCTTCACGTTGTCGAAGCTGTGCAGCAGGTTGCCCGTCATCAGGAAGTCGATGCGGCCGGCGGGCAGCAGTGGCCGATTGTTGACCTGCGGGCCGCCCTGGCGGATCTCCACGTCGAGGCCGAAGCGCTTGTAGGTGCCGGCGGCCACCGCCTGGTAGAAGCCGCCGTGCGCGGCCTGGGCCTTCCAGTTGGTGGCGAACACCACCTTGTCGAGGGCGTGGGCGGCCGCGCTGGCGGCGAACAGCGTGGCGGCGAGCGCGAAACGGGTGGCGATGGCGTGCAGGGATGGCATGGCGAACTCTCGTCGTTGGACGCGGGCCATCATACTGTCGCCCGTCGAGCGCGGGAAGCGCCAAAGCCCCGCACGGAGGCCGCCGTCCGCAGGTCGCCGACAATGGGGGCATGAAGTTTCCGGACAGCCAGGACACCCGCCTCACCACGCTCGCCAACGGCGTGCGCGTGGTCACCATCCACATGCCCTGGCTCGCCAGCGCCAGCGCCAGCGTTTTCGTGCGCACCGGCTCGGGCCACGAGAGCGCGCGCCTGAGCGGCATCAGCCACGTGGTGGAGCACATGGCGTTCAAGGGCACCACCACCCGCGACGCCGCGCGCACCAACATCGACGCCGAGCGCCTGGGCGCCGAGGTCAACGCCCACACCGACAAGGATCACACCGCCTACCACCTCAGCGGCATGGCGCGCGACGCCGTGGAGTTCCTGCGCATGCTGGGCGACATCGTGCGCCGGCCCACGTTCCCGGCCGCCGAGCTGGAGCGAGAGCGCCAGGTGATCCTGCAGGAATTCCTGGAGGACGAGGAAGACCCGATGTCGACCGCGTTCCGCCAGTTCGACAAGCTCTGCTACGGCGCGCATCCGATGGCCCAGGCCGTGATCGGCACGCGCCGCAACATCGAACGCTTCTCGCGCGACGACCTGCTGGCCTACGTCGAGCAGCAGTACAGCGGCCGCAACGTGGTGGTGGGCGTGGCCGGCAACGTCGACCATGACGCCATCGTGCGCGAGGCCGAGGCCGCCTTCGGCGACATGCCCGCCGGCACGCCGCACGCCATGGACGCGCCCACCTGGCTGGGCGGCGTGAAGGCCGCGCGGCTGGCCGGCTGCAGCCAGAGCCACGTGGTGCTGGGCTACCCCATCGCGTCGATGAAGGACGACCAGCCGGCCGCCAGCGTCGCCGCCGCGCTGTTCGGCGAAGGCATGAGCTCGCCCCTGATGAACGAGATCCGCGAGCGCCGCGGCCTCGTCTACTATGCGGCCTGCTCGGCCGACATCATGGAGGCCTGCGGCCAGTTCGTGATCGAGGCGTCCACCACGCCCGACAAGGTCGACGAGCTGCTGCGCGAGTCGCACCGCCTGCTCGCGGGCCACGCGGCCTCGGTCGACGCGGTCGACCTCGAGCGCGCGCGCAACCAGATCGCCGTGCGCCAGGTGCGCGGCCAGGAGCGCCCGGTGCGGCGCGTCGAGGACGCCGCGCTGGACCTGTTCGTGCACGGCCGCGTGCGCTCGCCCGAGGAACTGCGCGCACGGGTGGAAGGCGTGTCGGCCGACCAGGTGCGCGAGGCCTTCGCGCGCATGCTATCGGCCCCGCCGGTGCTGGCGCTGGCGGGCAAGCTGGGCGCGCTCACCGGCGAGCGGCTGCGCGATCTGGTCGCGGCGCCGGAGTCGCGGGCGCGTGCCACGGCGAAGACTCGGCGCACGAGCTCGATGCACTGAAAGGGGTCTGGCCCTCGCCCGGGACGTCGTCGGCCACAGGGAGGCGTCATCTGGCGAGGGCCAGACCCCTTAGCGCTCGCTCTCGTGCCAGCGCTGCAGCAACACGCGGCTGAGCGCGCCGGTCAGCAGGTACAACGCCACGCCGGTGGCGGCCACCAGCGTGAGCGCCGCGAACATCTTCGGGATCTCGGTGCGGAAGGCCGACTCGAGGATGCGCGAGGCCAGGCCCGTGTCGCGGCCGGCGGCGCCCGCGACGAACTCGCCGCTCACCTCGCCGATCAGCGCGAGACCGCCGGCGACGCGCAGGCCGGTCATGAACGACGGCAGCGCGGCCGGCACCAGCAGGTGGCGCAGCGTCTGCCAGCGGGTGGCCCGCTGCAGCGCGAACAGGTCGCGCAGGTTGGCGTCGACGCTGCGCAGGCCCGTGAGCGTGTTGGCCAGGATGGGGAAGAACGCCACCAGCCATGCGCACACGATCACCGTGGCGACGGGACTGTCGGTGAGGATCATGAACAGCGGCGCGATGGACACGATCGGCGTCACCTGCAGGACCACGGTGAACGGCGCCAGCGCACGCTCCGCGGTACGCGACAGCGCGAACAGCGCGGCGATGAGCACGCCGCCGGCCATGGCGAGCGCGAGCGAGATCAGCGTGATGCGGACGGTGAACCACCAACTGGCCGCCAGCGAGGCGAAGTTGGCGGCCAGCGTGGTGGCGATGAGCGAGGGCGCGGGCAACAGGTACGCGGGGATCCGCAGTGCGCGCACCGCCGCCTCCCAGGCGACCAGGAACACGGCGACCGACAGCGTGGGCACGCCCACGCGCGCGAAGGCGCCGGCGCGCGTCACGCCCTCGCCTCCGCGTCGCTCGCGCGCTGCAGCGCGTCCGACACGCGCGCGCACCGGGCGGCGAAGCGCGGCGAGGCACGCAACGAAGGCTCGCGCGGCCACGGCAGGTCGATGGCGATGGCGTCGGCCACGCGGCCCGGCCGGCCCATCACCACCACGCGCTGGCTGAGGAACACGGCCTCGTAGACGCTGTGGGTGA
>JACMOG010001013.1 GCA_014378125.1 Vitreoscilla sp.
CGATCATGCGATCCCAGTCGTCGATCTTCAGGCGCTCCAGCGGCGAGCTGGGCATCAGCCCGGCGTTGTTGACGAGGACGTCGATGCGGCCGAACTTCTCGACGGCGGCGTCGACCAGGTGCTTCACGTCGGCGCTGCGCGTGACGTCGGTCTGCAGCGCCAGCGCCTGGCCGCCGGCCTTCACGAGCTCGTCGGCCAGCGCCACGATGCGGTCGACACGGCGCGCGCCCAGCACGACGACGGCGCCCTGCGCGCTGAGCATGCGTGCGGTGGCCTCGCCGAGCCCGCTGCTGGCGCCGGTGATGACGACGACCTTGCCTTGGATGTTGTGGCTCATGGGATTCCTTTCGAGGTTCGGCGACCATCCTGCCATGGGATTGAACGCGTCATGAGCGGAAGTTAGGATGGCCCTCCGATCCCGAGGAGGCTTCCGTTGACACGTGTGCCCGCCCCCGCGCCCCGTGCGCGGCTCGTCGCCAGCTCGCACGTGCACTGCGAGACACGCACCGCCTACCGCTACGAGGCCACGTGGGATGTGGAAGGGCCGCTGCTCACATGGAAGGCCACGGTGTCGCTGCCGGGCCGGCGCTGGAGCCTGGCCGGCGGCACGCCCGAGTGGACGGGCGGCAACGAGGCCAAGGCGGTGCGCGACGACGTGGCGCGCAGCATCGACGGGCTGGAGGCCTAGCAACCTAGCGGCTCCGCGCCTCCTGCAGGGGCACCGCGGTCGTCTGCTTCACGCGATCCAGCACGAAGCTGGTCTTGCAGTCCTGCACGCTGGGATGCTTCAGCAGGGTGTCCATGACAAAGCGCGAGTAGTGCGCCATGTCGCTCACCAGCACGCACAGCAGGTAGTCCATCTCGCCGGTGAGCGAGCTGCACTCCACCACGTCGGGCCAGGTCTGCACCGACGCGCGAAAGGCGTCCATGGGCTTGCGCTTGTGCGTCTCGGAGTGCTTCTCCAGCCGCACCGTGATCCAGGCCGTGAGCGTGAGGCCCACGGCCTCGGGGTTGACCAGCGCCACGTAGCCCGCGATGACACCGGCGTCCTCCAGCCGCTTCACGCGGCGCAGCGTGGCCGACGGCGACAGGCTCACCTCGGCGGCCACCTCGTCGTAGGTGGCCCGGCCGTTGGCCTGCAGCACGCGCAGGATGCGCAAGTCGACATTGTCCAGATTGAATTCTGCGTCCATCTCTACATCTTGCAGGATTCCTGCGTCTGGCGCCACTGGCGGCATGGATTTGCAGAAATGCTGCGGGGCGATTTCCCTATGATTCGAGACAGCATCCAACGCCAGCCCGGAGACCGCCATGAAAGACTTGTTCGACAACCCGATGGGCCTGCAGGGCTTCGAATTCGTCGAGTTCGCCTCGCCCACGCCGGGCCTCATCGAGGCGTACTTCGAGATGCTGGGCTTCACGCTGGTGGCCAGGCATCGCTCCAAGGACGTGCTGCTGTACCGCCAGGGCGACATCAACTTCATCGTCAACCGCGAGCCCAAGAGCCTGGCCGGCTACTTCGCGGCCGAGCACGGCCCGTCGGCCTGCGGCATGGCATTTCGCGTGAAGGACTCGCACAAGGCGTACGCCCTCGCGCTGCCGCTCGGCGCGCAGCCCATCGAGATCCCCACCGGCCCGATGGAGCTGCGCCTGCCGGCGATCAAGGGCATCGGCGGCGTGCCCATCTACCTCATCGACCGTTTCGAGGACGGCAAGTCCATCTACGACATCGACTTCGAGTTCATCGAGGGCGTCGACCGTCGCCCGGCCGGCCACGGCCTGAAGCTGATCGACCACCTGACGCACAACGTCTACCGCGGCCGCATGTCCTTCTGGGCCGACTTCTACGAGCGCCTGTTCAACTTCCGCGAGATCCGCTACTTCGACATCCAGGGCGAGTACACGGGCCTCACGTCGAAGGCGCTGACGGCGCCCGATGGCCTGATCCGCATCCCGCTGAACGAGGAATCCAAGAAAGGCTCCGGCCAGATCGAGGAGTTCCTGATGCAGTTCAACGGCGAAGGCATCCAGCACATCGCGCTGCTGTGCGACGACATCCTGGCCACCATCGACAAGCTGCAACTGGCGGGCGTGCCGCTGATGACGGCGCCCAACGACATCTACTACGAGA
>JACMOG010001014.1 GCA_014378125.1 Vitreoscilla sp.
CTGCGGCAGGCCACGCTGCATTTCTCGGCCGAGGCCGCGCAATGGGTGGCGCAGGAGGAGTGGCATCCACAGCAGCAGCTGAAGCCGGGGGCCGACGGCTCGCTGCGCATGCGCCTCCCGTACTCCGACCACACCGAGCTGGTGATGGACGTGCTGCGCCACGGGCCCAACGTGCGCGTGTTGTCGCCTCCGGAGCTGGTCGAGCAGGTGCGCGAGCAGCTGCAGCAGACGCTGGCCGCGTACGGGGACAAGGCGGCCGAATCGTGAACAAGGCCTTCACCAAGGAGCCCGAGGGTGATGACGACGACGACGGCCCGTCGCTGCCGGCGCTGCCCGCGGGCGGCAAGAACTACGTCACGCCGGCGGGGCACGACCGCCTGCGCGCCGAGCTGCTGGGCCTGATCGACGACGAGCGTCCGAAGATCGTCGAGATCGTGCACTGGGCCGCGTCCAACGGCGTCCGCAGCGAGAACGGCGCCTACAACTATGGCAAGAAGCGCCTGCGCGAGATCGACCGCCGCATCCGCTTCCTGATCAAGCGGCTGGACATCGCCGTCGTGGCCGATCCGTCGGCCCACTTCGGCAGCGACCAGGTGTTCTTCGGCGCCACCGTCACCTACGCCAACGACGCGGGCGACGAGCGCACCGTCACCATCAAGGGCATCGACGAGGTGGACTCGCTACAGGGCGAGGTCAGCTGGGTGTCGCCGATCGCGCGTACGCTGCTCAAATCGCGCGAGGGCGACACGCTGCAGCTGGTGACGCCGGTGGGCGTCGAGACGATCGAGGTGCTCGCCGTGCGCTACCCGGCGCCGGCCGCGTCCTGACAACCATTGAAACCGGATCCATTGGAATGAAGGCTCTTTCCCTGATCGCCGCGGCGCTGCTCGCCGCGGCCTCGTCGCTTGCCACGCCCGCTCACGCCGCGTCCGCGAAGCAGATTCCCGTCTACGGCGTGCAGGTGGTGCACGCGTACCCGCACGACATCAACGCCTTCACCGAAGGCCTGTTCTACCTCAACGGGTACTTGTACGAGAGCACCGGCCTCGAAAGCCATTCGTCGGTGCGCAAGGTCAAGCTGGAGACCGGCCAGGTGGTGCAGCGCGCCACGCTGCCGGCCGACATGTTCGGCGAGGGCATCGCGCCGTGGAACGGCCGCCTGGTGGGCCTCACGTGGAAGGCGGAGGTCGGCTACGTGCTCGACCTCGAGAGCTTCGACACCAAGGGCCAGTTCGGCTATCCCGGCGAGGGCTGGGGCCTGACGCACGACGACACCGAGATGGTGATGAGCGACGGCACCGCCGACCTCCGCTTCCTGAACCCGACCACGCTGGTGGAGTCGCACCGCATCCATGTCACCGCGCAGGGCAAGCCCGTCGAGCAGCTCAACGAGCTCGAATGGGTGGACGGCGAGATCTACGCCAACATCTGGCAGACCGACCGCATCGCGCGCATCGATCCGAAGACGGGCGACGTGGTGGGCTGGATCGACTGCAAGGGCCTGCTGCCGAAGAAGGACTTCATCCCCGAGCACACCGACGTGCTCAACGGAATCGCCTACGACCCGGCCACGAAGCGGCTGTTCCTGACGGGCAAGTTCTGGCCCAAGGTGTTCGAGGTCAAGCTGCTCAAGCGCTGACCCTTTCCATTGACCGGAGCCGTCTTGTCGATTGCCGCCCCCTTCTTCGATCCCGCGCACCCGCGCCGGGACACCGCGTTCCTGGGCCACCCCGTGGGCCTCGCCTGGCTGTCGGCCTGCGAGCTGTGGGAACGCTTCTCGTACTACGGCATGCAGATCCTGCTGGCCCTGTACCTCACCAAGTACCTGTTCCTGCCGGAGCACATCGGCAGCGTGATGGGCATCGGCGCCGTGCGCGCGGCCGTGGAGGTTTCCTTCGGGCCGCGCACGCCGCTGCAGCTGGGGCTGTTCATCGCGGGCCTCTACTCGGGCCTCGTCTACCTCATGCCGATCTTCGGCGGCATCGTGGCCGACCGGCTGCTGGGGCGCACGCGCACGGTGGTGCTCGGCGCGTGCCTGATGGCGCTGGGCCACTTCATGATGGCGTTCGAGGCCAGCTTCTTCATCGCCATCGCCTGCCTGCTGGCGGGCGTGGGCTGCTTCAAGGGCAACATCGCGGCGCAGGTGGGCGCGCTCTACGGACCCGACGACAAGCGCAACGCCACCGCGTTCCAGATCTTCCTGATGGCGGTGCAGATCGCCGTCATCGCCGCGCCCATCGTGTGCGGCACGCTGGGCGAGAAGGTCGGCTTCCACTGGGGCTTCGGCGCGGCCGGCGTGGGCATGCTCATCGGCCTGGCCACCTACCTGGCGGGTCGCCGCTGGCTGCCGCCAGAGCCGGCGTCGCGCTCGGGCGACGCCACGGTGGCGCAGCCGCCCCTCACCCGCGCCGAGCTCAAGCGCCTCGTGCTGCTCGTCTGCCTGCTGCCCGTCATGGTGCTGTCCGTCATCGGCAACACCCAGCTCAACCTGGGCTTCAGCGTGTGGTCGGACAAGCACATGGACCTGCTGATGTTCGGCTGGCAGGTGCCCGTCACGTGGCTGGCGATGGTCGACGCCGTCGTGAGCACCATCACCGGCGCCGCCACCATCGCGTTCTGGTTGTGGTGGAGCCGGCGCCGCGAGGAGCCCGACGAGCTGACCAAGATGGCCATCGGCTCGCTGATCTCGGCCGGCGGCCCGGCGTTGATGGCCGTGGCCGGTGCGATCGTCGATACCACGCATGCCAAGGTGGGCCCGATCTGGACGCTGGCGTTCACCATCCTCAACGACATCGGCTTCTCCAACGTGCTGGGCATCAGCCTGGCGCTGTTCTCGCGCGTGGCGCCGCGCCAGCTCGTCGGCCTGGCCATCGGCATCTACTACCTGCACCTGTTCGCGTCGTTCAGCGTGGCGGGCTGGCTGGCCGGCTTCATGGAGGTGTGGTCCAACCGCGACTTCTGGGCGCTCCACGCCGTGCTGGTGGCGGTCGGCGGCGTGCTGCTGTTCGGCGCCCGCGCGTTGTTCGGCCACCTGCTGTCCACCGAAACCCTGGCCGCCGAGCGGGCCGCCCTGGCAGCGGACGCGCCCGCGCTCGCACCCGCGCGCTGACAGGCGTCTCGCGCAGGCAGGCGCGGGCGCATGGCTTGCCGCCTCGAGACGACCTGAAATCGTCCCGAGGAACCCGCCATGCCCACGCCGCTCCGCACCATGCACGCCCTCCTGATCCGCCGCTTCGGCGGCCCCGAAGTGGTCGAGTTCGCCGAGACCTCCGTGCCCGAGCCCCGGGCCGGCGAGGTGCTGCTGAAGGTGGAGGCCGCCAGCCTGAACCCCGTCGACTACAAGATCCGCGGCGGCAAGTACCCGCTCGTGAAGGACGACAAGCTGCCCTATGTGTTGGGCCGCGACTTCTGCGCCACCGTGGCGCACTCCGACGACCCGGCCTGGCCGGCCGGCACGCTGGTGCACGGCCTGCTGGAGATCGAGCACGGCAGCTTCGCGCAGTACACGGTGGCGCGCGCCGACGAGCTCGTGCGCGTGCCCGGCACCATCGACCGCCTGGTCGCGGCGGCCGTGCCGCTGGCAGGCCTCACCGCGTGGCAGGGCCTGTTCGACCACGGCGGCCTGCAGGCCGGCCAGCGCGTGCTGATCCACGCCGGTGCCGGCGGCGTGGGCCACCTCGCGGTGCAATTCGCCAAGGCGCGCGGCGCCCATGTCATCACCACGGTGTCCCCGGACGACGTGGCCTTCGCGCACAGCCTGGGCGCCGACGAGGTGATCGACTACAAGGCCGAGCGCTTCGAGAACAAGCTGCGCGACATCGACCTCGTCTACGACCTGATCGGGGACGACACGCAGGAGCGGTCGTGGTCGGTGCTGAAGAAAGGCGGCACGCTGGTCTCCACCGTGCAGGAGCCGTCCAGGGAGAAGGCTGCCGCGATCGGCGTGCGAGCGATGCGCTACACGGCCGAGTCCAAGGCCGACCAGCTGCGCGAGATCGACGCGTTGATCGAGTCGGGCAAGGTGAGACCGCAGATCGCCCGGCAGTTCGCGTACGGCGAGGCCAAGGCGGCGTTCGAGGCGCTCGAACACGGCCATGGCTCGGGCAAGCTCGTGCTGGACATGGCGGGCGTGATCGCCTCGCTGCCGGATCCGATCTACAAGCCCGGGGACTGAGATGGGCCGAAGGGGTCAGGAATTGCCTGCGAAATACGCAGGGGATGCCAGACCCCTTTGGCATGTGCAGGTCAACGGGTGATGAGGCCCTTCAACGTATTGACCACGCCTTTCACGCCGTCGCCCGCCGCTTCGCCCAACCCGGCGGCCAGGCGTAGCGCGAGGTGGTCGTCCAGCGAGAACTTCGGATCATCGGTTCGGCCGTCGAGCGTGAACTTCAACGAGATCCGGCCGTCGCGCTTCAATGCCGCCAGCACGGCTCGCCGCTCGACGCCCGCGAAGGGGTGGGCCTCGGCTTCGCCGAACTCGAGCCCGGTGATCGTGAGCTGACCCGGCGCGTGCAAGGCACGGTTCGCCACGGTCGCATCCATCGAGAGATCCAGCGTGCCGTGGCGCACGCTGCGCCCGCCCAGGCGCAGCAGGTACGCCTGCAGCGCCACCATGTCGACGCCGGCCAGCCGGATCGCCAGCGCCGCGTCGTGCGCGGCCGGCGTCAGGCTGCCCTTGAGCGACACCTGGCCGTCGCGCTCCACGCCCTTGAGCGTGCCCGCGAGGTCGAGCGCGATCGGCTGCGCGATCGCCGGCAGGGCGAGGCCCGACACGGTGCCGTGCACGCCGTCGAAGTGCAGGTGCTGCGTGCGGGCACCCTCCAGCGTGGTGTCGTAGAGGTCCACGGCCATGCGGTCGAACCACATGTGCTGCAGGATCAGCGAAGTGACCGGCGCGCCTGCCGGGGCCTGCATCCGAACGGCGTTGGCGCGCGAGGTGTCGCGCAGCGCCGGCAGGATCGTGAGGTGGCCGGGCGTGCGCAGCAGCGCCAGCGTGCCGTGGGACCCGCGCCCGCCGGCGATCGCCGGCGGCTCGCCGCGGCGGTAGGCCCACAGGCTGGCGGCGCCGATGTCCACGGCCACCTGCCTGGCGCTGAACTCTTCGCCGGACGGCCACGCACCCGGCGTGTCGCTGGCCGCCACGCGCACGTCGTGCAGCGTCACGGTGGGGTAGTTCAGCGAGATCGAGCCCACCGTGGTGCGCGGCCCCAGTGCCTGCAGGATGCGATGCTTCGCGTCGTGCGCGGCAAAGATCACGCCGCCCAGCAGCGCGGCGGCGACCACCGCGCCGGCGAGCAACAGGCGGCGCCGCTCGACGAGCCAGCTCAAGGCTTCACGCGCGCGGCGCGCAACACCGACGACGAGCGCTTCAGCGTGCGCAGCACGTCGGCCAGGTGCAGGCGGTCGCGCACGCTCACCAGCAGGCGCAGGTCGGTGGTCTCCGCGGCGCGCTCGTCGCTCATGTCGATGTGCGTGATGTCGGCCTCGGCCGCGCTGATGGCCTGGGCCACCTGCGCCAGCGCGCCCTTGGTGTTCTGCACCAGCACGCTCACCGAGGTCTCGAACGGGCGCGTGAGCACCTCGGCCCAGTCGACGTCCATCCAGCGCTCGCCGTCGCGCTCGCGCAGGCGCTTGCCCAGGGTGCACTCCTGGGTGTGCCCGCTGTGGCCTTCCCCGCCCAAGTAGCCTGCCACCTCGTCGCCCGGGATCGGGCGGCAGCAGGTGGCCAGTTGCACCGACGCGCCCTCGCTGCCGTCGATCTCGACCACGTTCTGGCCCACCTGCGCCTCGTTGTCGGCGAAGCGGCCCAGGGTGAGGGCGATGGCGCCGGGCCGCGTGCCGCGCTCGCCCAGCAGCTGCGCCAGCCGCTTGGCCACGATGGAGGCGATCTTGCGGCCCAGGCCGATGTCCACCATCAGGTCGGCGCGGCTGCGGCTGCCGCTCCAGCGCGTGAGCGACTGCCACAGGCCGGCGTGCTCGTCGTCGTCGGCGGGCACCGTCATGCCCTCGTTGCGCAACGCCTGCGTGAGCAGCTTCTCGCCCAGCAGGATCGACTCCTCGTGTTCCAGGTTCTTCAGGAAGTGGCGGATCTTGGAGCGCGCGCGCCCGGTGCGCACCGAGTTGAGCCACGACGGGTTGGGGCGCGCGTTGGGCGAGGTGCTCACCTCGACGACGTCGCCGCTCTTCAACTCGGTGCGCAGCGCCACCGGCTCGCCATTGACCTTGGCGGCCACGCAATGGTCGCCCACGTCGGAGTGGATGGCGTAGGCCAAGTCGATGGGCGTGGCGCCGCGCGGCAGCGCCAGGATCTTGCTCTTGGGCGTGAACACGTACACGGCCTCGGGGAACAGGTCGATCTTGATGTGTTCCAGGAACTCGCTGGAGTCGTGCGAGTCGCTCTGGATGTCGATGAGCGACTGCAGCCACATCGCGCCCAGGCGTTGCGCCTCGTCGGGCCGCTGGCCCTCCTTGCCGTCCTTGGACAGGGCCTTGTACATCCAGTGCGCCGCGATGCCGGCCTCGGCCACCGCGTGCATCTCCTCGGTGCGCAGCTGGAACTCCACCGCCGTGCCCAGCGGGTTCACCAGCGTGGTGTGCAGCGACTGGTAGCCGTTGGCCTTGGGGATCGCGATGTAGTCCTTGAAGCGGCCCGGCACCGGCTTGTACATGCCGTGCAGCGTACCCAGCGACAGGTAGCACTCGGGCAGCGAGTTGACGACGATGCGAAAGCCGAAGATGTCGTTGACCTGCGCGAAGCCGGCGTGCTTCTCGCGCATCTTGCGGTAGATGGAGAAGACGGTCTTCTCGCGGCTGTAGACGGTGACCTTGGTGCGCGCCTCGGTGAACGACTTCTCCACGTCGCGCCGCATGCGGTCGACGATGTCGCGCCGCGTGCCACGCGCGCGCTCCAGGGCCTTGGCCACGGCGGCATACCGCCAGGGGTACATGAAGCGGAAGGACAGGTCCTGCAGCTCGCGGTACATCTGGTTCAGGCCCAGGCGGTGCGCGATGGGGGCGAAGATCTCGATGGTCTCGCGCGCGATGCGGGCGCGCTTGGCCGCGGCCATCGCGTCCATCGTGCGCATGTTGTGCAGCCGGTCGCACAGCTTGATGAGGATGACGCGCACGTCGCGCGACATCGCCAGCAGCATCTTGCGGAACGACTCGGCCTGGCCGTCCTCGCGCGTGGAGAACTGCAGCTTGTCGAGCTTGGTGAGGCCGTCCACCAGGTCGGCCGTTGGCGCGCCGAACAGGTCGATGAGCTCGGGCTTGGTGACGCCGCAGTCCTCGATGGTGTCGTGCATCAGCGCGGCCATCAGCGCCTGCGCGTCGAGCTTCCAGTCGGCCACCAGGCCGGTGACGGCCAGCGGGTGCGTGATGTAGGGGATGCCACTGGCGCGCAGCTGGCCCAGGTGGGCCTGGTCGGCGAACTTGTAGGCCTCGCGCACCTTCTTCAGGTCGGCCTTGCTCAGGTAGGTGAGCTTCTCGGACAGCTCGGCGAACGTGGTGACCTCGGCATGCTGCGGTGCAGCAGCCGGAATGCGCGCCAGGCCGTGCAGCTTGGCGGGCAGCAGGTCGGCGGCGAACGAACGAATACTCATGGCCTGAATTTAGCCTGATATGGCCCCCGGGCCGCCGCGGTCGGGAAATTGAGCTTGAACGGCGATCCCGCGCGCCGGACATACCCGGTTCAGGGGATTCTTTGAAACCGCTTTCATGAAGTGACCCGAAATGCGGTTCCAGGGAGTCAAATGCGCTCGCCCCGAACCCGACGCATGCGGACGCGTCGTCCCCAAAACGACCGGAGACAACGATGATCAGACAACTCGCAGGACTCGGCGTCCTGCTGGCATTTTCCCTCGGCAGCCCCGCGATCGTGCAGGCCCAGACGGCCGCCGACTACGCGCAGGGCGTGACCGTCAGTGGCACCACCGCCACCCTGTTCTTCAACCCGACTTCCACCACGACGACCTGGACCGACGTGCACTACGCCGTCGACGGTGGGGCCCTGCAGAACCTGCGGATGGCCCGCGACGCCTCCACCGGCAAGGAGACCCAGCCGGTCCTGCAAGCGGTTTCAGCCGGCAACACGATCAGCTACAGCTTCACCTACAACAAGGGCGCCCCGGCGTACGACTCGAGCCAGTTCACCTACACCGTGGGCTCGGCCACCACGCCGACGTCGCCGACCCCCACGGCGGGGCAGGCGTGCTTCTTCACCGACGCCAACTACGGCGGCACCTCGATGTGCACCAGCGCCAGCAGCAGCTGGGTGGGCACGGCGTGGAACGACGTCATCTCGTCGGTGAAGGTGTCGCCCGGCACGCAGGTGGTGCTCTACGGTGACATCAACTACGGCGGCGGCACCACCACGCTGACGGCCGACACGCCCAACCTGGGCAGCGTCAACTTCAACGACACCACCTCGTCGTACAAGATCTCGGCCGCGGCCACCGGCACGTGGAACAAGCAGACCACGTTCAACATCGTCAACGGCACGCACAACGCCTACGACAACGCGCATGTGTACTGGGCCATCATCGGCAAGGACTGGACGACCGGCAAGTTCGTCTACGTCAACGCCGCGGGGCAGCTCGTGCCGATGAGCGTCAACGACAACGGCGCGCTCACCAAGAACGGCGTCACGTACACCAACTACTTCCACACGATCGCGCAGGCCGGCTCGGTCACCATCCCGCCGATCAACTCGGCGCGCCTGATGCTGAGCGTGGGCGGGCCGATGTACATCCGCGT
Organism: Vitreoscilla sp.; assembly: GCA_014378125.1. The sequence goes on from JACMOG010001014.1 coordinate 8,758, forward strand.
CAACTCGGACGTGAACGGCAACATCGGCTACGCCGGCGCCAACATCGAGAACCCGGCCGATCCCAACATCGACGTGACGTTCGACTTCATGGAGATGGCCATCGTTCCCGACACGGGCTTCTTCGGCAACACCACGCGCGTCGACCAGTTCGGCTTCCCCGTGACGCTGCGCCTGCAAGGCCTGGGCGGCTTCGACCAGACCGTGGGCGAGACGGCCACGCGCGCCTCGCTGTTCTCGGCCTGGGCCTCGTCCGTGCCCGCGCAGTTCCAGGGCCTGGCGCAGACGCCGTACTCGCCGTACCGCATCATCGCGCCGGCGCATGCCTCGTTCAACGCGGGGGGCGCCAACGCCACCTACCTGGACAGCTACATCCAGGGCCTGTGGACGAAGTACGCATCGCAGTCGCTGGTGTTCACCGACCAGCAGGGCACCTTCACCGGCAAGGTGGTGGGCGGCAAGTTCCAGTTCACCGACGGACAGGGCACCTACACGATCCAGCGCGCGCCCACCACGGCCGAGGCGCTGCTGGGCTCGGGCGTGCTCAACGACGCCACCGGCCAGACGCCGGGCACCGCGGGCTACGACAAGCAGCTGCAGATCGAGGCCCAGTTGTGCGCGGCCATCAACCGCCATATCGTCGAGGATCCGGCGCACTGGTCCACGCCCAGCTACTTCTACGTGTCGCCGGCGAACTCGTACTCGAAGTTCTGGCACGACCACAGCCTGAACGGGCTGTCGTACGGCTTCGCGTACGACGACGTGGGCGGGTTCAGCTCGTCGCTGCACACCGCGGCGCCAACGGTCGCCACGGTCACCGTCGGCTGGTAACCAAGGGGTCGGCCAAAGGGGTCTGGCATCCCCTGCGTACCCGCAGGCAATGCCTGACCCCGATCGCAAGCAAGGACGCCCCCAAAGCAAAAGGCCCGCATCTTTCGACGCGGGCCTTTTCATGTGCGAGAGATTCGCAGCGCGATCAGGTCGGAACCTTGCGCAGCATTTCCTTGCCGATTTCGCCGGCGGCGATCTCGCGCAGGGCGGTCACACCGTGCTTGTTCTTGGATTCGATCTTGGGCGTGTGGCCCTGGCTCAGCATGCGCGCACGGTACGTGGCGGCGAGCACGAGCTGGAAGCGGTTGGGGATCTTTTCCAGGCAGTCTTCAACGGTGATGCGGGCCATGAGGTTTCCTAGGCTGGGGAAGAGAACAACGCGTTGACAAGCGCTGGCGATGAAAGCGGGTCTCTCGAGAAGCGGCCCGGTCAGGCCAGGTTCAGCGCTGCGAAGGTCTGGGGGTGGTTGGCGTGCTGGGCCGCGAAACGCAGGGTTTCGGGCTGTTCGCGAACCACGGCGCGGAGTTCCGCCAGGGCCTTGTCGAGAGAACCGTTGATTATAACAAAGTCGAAGCTGCCGGCCTGCGCCACCTCGTGGCGGGCGTTGGCCAGGCGCTGGGCGATGACCTCGGCCGCGTCCTCGCCGCGGCCGCGCAGGCGCTGCGCCAGCTCGTCCCAGCTGGGCGGCAGGATGAACACCAGCAGCGCGGCGGGAAACAGCGTGCGGATCTGCAGCGCGCCCTGCCAGTCGATCTCGAGCACCACGTCCTTGCTGGCGGCCAGCAGCGTCTCGACGCTCTTGCGCGAGGTGCCGTACCAGTTGCCGTGCACGTGCGCGTGCTCGAAGAACTGCCCCCCGCCCACCATCTGCTGGAACTGCTCGACGGTGGTGAAGTGGTACTCCACGCCGTCGCGCTCGTGCCCGCGCGGCGCGCGCGTGGTGTGCGACACCGACACGGCCAGGTGCGGCTCGTGCTGCAGCAGCGCCTTGACGAGAGTGGATTTGCCGGCGCCGCTGGGGGCGGCGACGACGAAGAGCTTGCCGGGGAGTTCCATGGGGCGCAGTGCGTCGGATGCGGGGTCGGCGGCAGCTCGTGGCGAGCCGAGACGGGCCCTCGATTATGGCTGCATTCGCCTGCGCCACGGTGTGCCGCCGACGGCAACAATGCGCGCTTGCCGACGTCTATCGGGGCGCAGGGTCGCCGCCCTGGCCTTCGCAGGGGGTCTCCTGCACGCCGCACACCCGGTCGACCCACGCGCGGGGATGCGCCACGGTCGATCCGAGCGCCGCCGCGGGCTGCGCGTGCAGTTGGCCGCGAACGTCGGCGGGCAGGCGCGCCGCGTCCAGCTCGATCTGGACCCAGGATCCCTTGCAGGCGATCAGGCGCGAGGCGCCGACGATCGCATCGCCGTCGATGCCAGCCTCGTCGCCAAGCGACAGCACGGTCGGGGACTGCGCGCCGGGCGATGCGTGGCCACGGGTGGCCTGCGACTTGATCGTGAGCTTGCGTCCACTCACCCACCCCTCGCGTACCGCGAGCGTGCGCGCCGGCATGTCCGTCAACTGATCGTTGCGCTCCCCTGTCCTGGGGATTGCGCTCAACTCGCCACGCCGTCGAACACCGTCGTCAGCCCCGGCGTGTGCAACACGCTGGCCGGCGTCACCGTCTCGCGCTTCCACGGGATGTTGCCGAAGTACCAGGCGCGCCAGAACCCGACGTCGGCCTGCGGGGCGGTGGCCAGCAGCTGCTGGAACGATTCCAGCTTGCCCACCTCCACGCCGGCGCCTTCCAGCAGCACCTCGCGCACGTAGCGCGAGCAGAACTGGCGGTGCGAGTGGGCGTCGAAGCCGGTGTCATAGAAGACGTTCCTGCGCTCTTCGGCCGCGACGACGATGGCGGCCTGCTGCGCCGCGGCCAACGGCTCGGGCAGTCGCATCACCGCCACGCGGCTGCCTGCCGAGCGCGCGACGAAGCGCGTGAGCGTGGTCGAACCGGAGAACGGGAAGCGGCTCTCGCCGATCACCGGCTCGGGACTGGACACGTCCAGCACGATGCCCACGTGGTTCGTCCAGGTGCCGGTGGCCTCGGCCACCTTGCGGAACGGGTAGGCGCCGATGCGCGTGAACACGATGTCGCCCACCTGCAGCGACCGGGCCAGCTCGGCCACCGGCTCGGCGGCGAGCGCCGGCGCGGGCTGGTCGTCGGCGGCCTGGTCGCGGGCCTGGGCGAACGCGTCGGTGCCAAGGGTGGCGACGCACACCGCGGCAATGGCGCCGAGGCGGCGTGTCGGGAAAGAGAGTCGGTTCATGAGTGACGGCTGGAAATGGGCAAGAGGCGCAGCATGGCGCAGCTCGACCTCAGGGGAACCGACTCGCGCCACGTGCCGCGAGTCGGCCTCGCTGGTATCTTTTGACGATACCGCGTACCGTAAACCGGGTATGCCCACCTCGGCCGTAACGATGCCTTGCAATTTCGTGGCCTCCACGGGTTCACCGGGACGCGAGAATGACGATGAACCGAGGGAGGCAATCTTCACGCCCCACCGCCGCCCTGGATGTCGTCTCGTTGCAACTGGTCTCCATGACACAGCTCACTCCCACTCTCAGCATGCTCCCCTCCCGCATGGCTTCGAGCAATTCCCCCCGCCCCGCACCGGCCGGCGTCCTGCTGCGCCTTCGCACGCTGCTCACGCAGCCCATCCGCCTCGAGCGCCGCGGATACGACTGGCATTTCGTGTTCGGCCCGCCCAAGCGCGCGGCCGGCACCCGCCGTGCGGGCGACGCCGCACCGCGCCGCCGCCGCTCCGACGAACTGCCGTCGATGACCGCCGGCGAGGTCACCGAGGTGTGTGCCAACCTGCGCGCCATGCTCGGTGGCGAGGTGGGCCGCCATCCGCGCCTGCCGTCGCTGGCGCTGCTGGAACGCGCGCTGATGAAGAACGGCGAACACGGCATCGACGACGTGCCCGCCGCGGTGGTGCGCCACGCGGCCCAGGCGCTCGACGCGTTCGACCTCGACGGCTACGGCCCGGGCCTGGTGCTGCTGCGCCGTCGCGTGGAGCAGGTGCTGCGCCGCCGCCACGGCGACCGCCATTCGCAAGCCGGGCACTCGCAGCCCGACGCGCGCACCGAGCAACTCGCCGCCACCATGGCGCCGGGCGCGCTGAAGGACTTCTCCGACAGCATGACCGAGTTCATCAGCATCGACGGCATGTTCGGCGACCGCAAGTCCTGACGATTTCGCGCTTCAAGAGAAAAGGGCCGCATTTGCGGCCCTTCGTCATTTGGAAGGCGCGTTGCGGCGCCTTCGGGATGCGGCGCTTTACAGCGCGGCGTCCTTCAGCTTCTTCAGCGCGCGCGTCTTGATCTTCACCGAAGCGGGCTTCGCGGCGAACATGCGCTCGACGCCGGTGAACGGGTCCTTGCCCATGCGCTTCTTCTTGGCCGGCACGTTCTGCACGACGACCTTGAGCAGGCCCGGCAGCGTGAAGGAGCCGAGGCCCTTCTTGTTGACGGACATCAGCATCGCGCCTTCGAGGGCGGCCAGAACGGACTTGACCGACTTCGCGTCGACGCCCGATTGATCGGCCACGTGGGCCGCGAGGCTGGACTTGTTGAACGCGGTCTTCAGCGGCTTCAGGGCGGCCGGAGCAGCCTTGACGGCCTTCGCCGGTGCGGCCTTGACAGCCTTCGCGGCCTTGGCCGGAGCGGCCTTCACGACGGGCTTGGCGCTCTTTGCGGGAGCAGCGGCCTTCGCCTTGATGGTCTTGGCCGGCGCAGCGGCCTTGACGGCCTTCTTGACGACGGGGGCGGGGGTCTTCTTTGCAGTTGCCATGATTTCTCGAGTACTTTATGTCGATGCCTCAGCGATTGCCGTGGCCGGCGCGATTGTAGGCGGCTCGGAGAACGTTGCGCATTCGGGCATTTCGTAGTGCAGCAATGCTGGGTCACGTGCCAGAATTTCGAACCATGGAAAAGACGGCGTGGTTCAAAGCAGGGTAACACTTTCGACGCCGAGGCAAGACGCTATTGATGGTCATCTGACTCGCCGCATCTGCGCATTTTCGAGGACATATTTGATGGTGTCCGCTAACATATCCGGGCGGCTCGGATCGAGAAAGTGTCACCCAGAATCGCGCCTTTCTGAACCACGCCGACGCGATCACATCCTGCCTGCTTCAGCGCGTCTTGCTGAAGGTGTGTCGCCTGGTCGTCGGTGCTGGTGCGTGCGTAGCCGTATTTCATGCGCTCATTTTGATCCAGACATTCGCGACGCCCAAGCTGTTGATTTTCCTGACCGCCGCCAGCGTCTCAAAACCTACCCCCTGTTCGACACAAGTGCAGTACGGTCGCCGTGCCTGGCTTACATCCCCACTCCGAATGCGCTACGCTCGCAGCTAAAGGAGTTTTCTCATGAGCACGCCCACCCAAAAATATGGCATCCCTCTTGTTAAGTGTTCGTCGAAGCAGCCGCCGAAGACAGGCGTTTCGTCAGGCGGCACAGACGCGCGCACGATGGCCTCTGCGAAGAAAGTCATTGCAGAGCACCGCGACGTCATCCGAGCCCTTGCCAAGCGCTGACGGATGCTCAGTGCGAAGGAGGTCATCGAAATACATGACCTCATCCTTGCAGACTAAGGCGGGCTCCCCGGACATCATGGCTTAGGCGCCGTCGAGGGCGCGCTCGCACGCGTCATGAACCGTATCGCCTACGCCCAGATGGACGACGTCTTCGAAGTCGCCGCCTTGTACGCGGTGGCGATTGCTCGCGGACACGTCTTCAACGACGGTAACAAACGGACGGCCCTGGTCAGTGCGCTGACGTACCTCGACACCGAGGGCGTCGCGCTAAAACGGAGCGGTCAGCTCGAAGACATCATGGTCGACGTCGCACAAGGTCTCGTCAACGAAAGAGACTTGGCGGACATCCTGTTCTCCCTGTACCACTCGTGCAACTGAGACCGATCGGCGTGGTTCAAAGCAGGGTGCCACTTTCCTGATGGTTGGCGCGTGTCCGAGGGGCTGCGGGCGGGCGCGGAGATCGGTTCGCGAGGGCGTGGCCAGTTGGCGATACTGACCGGTTCGGCAACCTGGTCGCATCTGGCGAGTTCACCCCATGATCCCTTCTCGTGCCCGCGCGATGCGCGCCACCTCCCGTAAG
>JACMOG010001015.1 GCA_014378125.1 Vitreoscilla sp.
CTGGCCGACGAGGTGGTCGCCCATGCCTTCAGCCATGGGTTCCACCCGCAGCATACCGAGCGGCTCGCCGCGTACTGGGCGGAGGCGCTGGGCGGACCGCCCGCGTATTCGGCGAGCTACGGCGACGAGTCGAGCGTGGTGCGGGCACATAGCGGCAACGGGGTGCACGACGAGATGGATCGGCGGGCGATCGCCTGCTTCGACCAAGCCCTGGTCGACGTGGGCCTCGAGGCTTCCCTCCGCCTGGCGCAGGCCTTGCGCGATTACTTCGCGTGGGTGACGAACAACCCGATGGCCAAGTACCACGAGTCCGCCGACGACGTGCCGGCGGGCCTGCAGGTCACGCGCTGGAACTGGGACGGCCGGGTCGGTTGAACCCAGCTCTGGAGGCGCGCGTGACGCACCAAGGGGCCAGGTCTTGCCTCGCAACGAATCGGCCCGTCACAGCCAGCTTCGCACCAGCGCCCACGACCCGGCTTCTTGCAGGATCCAGGCGCCGAGCCCGATGAGGACGAAGGGCGTCACGCGGGTGCCGTAGCGGCGGATCGGCGCGCCCAGGGTGCGGTGGCGCGTGAGCCAGAAGGCGGCGCCCACCCAGGCCAGCGTCATGGCGGCGAACCCGACTCTGGTGATCGCGACGTCCAGCCCGCTCCGGTTGGCGAACACCGGCGTGTAGATGCTCAGGTTGTCGCCGCCGTTGGCGACCGTCATGGCGGCCACGGTCAGGACGTTGCCACGTCCCCGCGTGCCGCTCGATCCCGCTGCCTCGTTGTCCTCGGGCTCATCCGGCTGACGCAGTTCCCACAGTTCCTTCAGTCCGATGGCGATCGGCAGCAGGCCCAGCAAGCCGATCCGGGCCGGCGGGATCACGAGCGCCAACAGCGACAGCACCACGGCCGCCGCATACAGCGCGCCGAGGCCGGCCAACTGCCCCGCCACGATCTGGCGCGGCCTGAACTTCGGGTTGGACAGGAAGCCGATGAGGATGAACAGGTCGTCGAGGTTCGTCGAGACGAACAGGCCAATGGCCAGGACGAGCAGGGTGGCGAGGTGATCCATAAACATCGGTTGGCGGCCGCGGGAGAGGGCGGGTTGGAATATCGTAGTCGCAAGGGTGGGTCCTGCGACCTCGCGCAGGATGACGGCAACCTCTTCGCTCGCGGCCGATACCAAGGTGGCGTAGGCTTCGGGTTTTCCAGCAAGCCCGGGCACCCGCCCGGGCCTTGTCGCAGCCGGGACAGGCGCCCGCGCGCGAACAGTCCTAGAATCGAACGATCGTTCTATTTTCTGGCGTCGGCGCTCCCGCCTGCCCCGGACGAACTGAATTCACGGAGACCTGCCCCATGAGTGCGAGTTACGAAATCCGCGGCGCCGTCGCCGTCATCACGTTGAACAACCCGCCGGTCAACGGCCTGGGCTTTGAGACGCGCAAGGCGGTGGCCGAGGCGGTCGAGAAGGCGGAGGACGACGCGGCCGTCAAGGCCATCGTCATCACCGGCGCGGGCAAGGCGTTCTCGGGCGGCGCCGACATCAAGGAATTCGGCTCGCCGAAGGCGCTGGCCGAGCCCAACCTGCTGAGCCTGATCTCCCGCGTGGAGGGCGCGTCCAAGCCGGTCGTTGCCGCCATCCACACCGTGTGCATGGGCGGCGGGCTCGAGCTGGCGCTGGGCTGCCACTTCCCCGTGGTGTCGCCGGGCGCGCAGATCGCGCTGCCCGAGGTCAAGCTGGGCATCGTGCCGGGCGCCGGCGGCACGCAGCGCCTGCCGCGCGCCATCGGCGTCGAGGCCGCGCTGAACATGATCGTCAGCGGCGAGCCGGTCAAGAGCGAGCTGCTGGCGCAGATCCCCGGCCAGAAGCTGTTCGACCGCGTGATCGAGGGCGACCTGCTGGAGGGCGCGCTGGCCTTCGCCAACGAGATCGCCGCCGTGCGTCCGTTGCCGATGGTGCGCGACATCAAGTGCAGGCATCCCGAAGGCGATGCGTACTTCGGCTTCGCGCGCAACACCGTCAAGGCGATGGCCAAGAACTTTCCCGCGCCGGCGCGTTGCGTCGACTGCGTGGAACAGGCCACCAAGGCGAAGTTCGAGGACGGCCTGAAGTACGAGCGCGAGGCCTTCGCCGCGCTGATGCTCACGCCGGAAAGCAAGGCACTGCGCCACGCGTTCTTCGCCGAGCGCGCCGCCTCCAAGATCCCGGGCATTCCCGAGGACACCGCCGCGCGCGACATCAAGAGCGTGGCCATCATCGGCGCCGGCACCATGGGGGGCGGCATCGCGATGAACTTCCTCAACGCCGGCATCCCGGTGAAGATGCTCGAGATGAAGCAGGAGGCGCTGGACAAGGGCCTGGGCATCATCCGCAAGAACTACGAGGCGCAGGTCAAGAAGGGCAAGCTCAAGGAAGACAAGTACGCCGAGCTCATGGCGCTGCTGTCCACCACGCTGGCCTACGCCGACCTGGGCCAGGCCGACCTGGTGATCGAGGCCGTGTTCGAGGAGATCGGCGTGAAGCAGGCCGTGTTCGAGCAGCTGGATGCCGTGATGAAGCCGGGCGCGATCCTGGCGTCCAACACGTCGACGCTGGACCTCGACAAGATCGCGTCGTTCACCAAGCGTCCGCAGGACGTGATCGGCATGCACTTCTTCAGCCCGGCCAACGTCATGCGCCTGCTCGAGGTCGTGCGGGGCGGCAGGACCGCCGACGACGTGCTGGTGACGGTGATGAAGCTGGGCAAGAAGATCAAGAAGACCTGCGTGGTCTCGGGCGTGTGCGACGGCTTCATCGGCAACCGCATGATCGAGCAGTACAGCCGGCAGGCCGACTTCCTGCTCGACGAAGGCGCGAC
>JACMOG010001016.1 GCA_014378125.1 Vitreoscilla sp.
CGGTCATCGACTGCAGCTGCAACTTGTCGCAACGCTCGGGCGTGAGCGCCAGGCAGATCAGGCCGCGGCCGTAGCGCGCCATGAAGTTGATCGCCTCGGCAGTGACGCAGTCGGCGGCGGTCACGAGATCACCTTCGTTTTCGCGGTCTTCCTCGTCGACGAGGATGATCATGCGGCCCGCGGCCAGTTCGTTGACCAGGGCGGAGACAGGAGAAATGGGCATCCCGCGATTGTAGGCGGCGGACCAGGGTTTCCCAGGGGCAGGGCCTCTGGTCAGCGCCTGCTTCGTGCAAGGATGCGCAGGTCGGCGCCCACTTTCTCGGCGTCGTGGAAATCGAAGGCCGTGGCCTGCGACAGGGCGGTCAATTGGCCCAGGTCGGCCAGGCCGCGTCCTTCGCCGAGCAGCGTGGGCGCGAGGTAGACCAGCAGTTCGTCGACGCGGCCGGTGCGCAGCAGGGCGCCGTTGAGGCGCGCGCCGGCCTCGACGTGGATCTCGTTGACGGGGCGGGCGGCCAGCGCGTCGAGCACGGCATGCAGGTCGAGCCGACCATCAGCGTGTGCCGGCACGTCGACGATCTCGGCGCCGCGTGCTCGAAGCGCGGCGCGCCGCCCGGCGTCGACGGATGCCGTGAACAGCAGCACCGGCGACGGCGAGTCGAACAGGCGCGCGGTGGGCGGCGTGTCCAGGCGTGCGTCGACCACGCAGCGCAGCGGCTGGCGCTCGGTGGGCACCAGGCGCACGTCCAGCGACGGGTCGTCGGCCAGCACGGTGCCCACGCCGGTGAGCACGGCCCCGGCGCGGCGGCGCCACCCATGGCCGTCGGCGCGCGCGTCGGGGCCGGTGATCCACTGGCTGGCGCCGTTGGGCAGCGCGGTGCGGCCGTCCAGCGACGCGGCGATCTTCATGCGCACCCACGGGCGGGCGCGTTCCATGCGCGCGAAGAAGCCGATGTTGAGCTCGCGGGCGCGCCGCGCGATGGCCTCGGGCGCATGGGCGATGGCGATTCCCGCCGCGGCGATGCGCGCGCCGCCCTGGCCGTTGACCAGCGGGTTCGGGTCGCCCACCGCGATCTCGACGCGGCCCACGCCCGCCGCCACCAGCGCGTCGCAGCACGGCGGTGTGCGGCCGTGGTGGGCGCAGGGTTCCAGCGTCACGTAGACGGTGGCGCCGCGCACGTCGGCGCCGCGCGCCCCGGCGTCACGCAGCGCCATCACCTCGGCGTGCGGGCCGCCGGCCGCCTGCGTGTGGCCCCGGCCCAGCACGGTGGCGCCATCGGCCGACACGATCAGGCAGCCCACGCGCGGGTTCGGGTCGGACAGGCCGACCGCCTGCTCGGCCAGCGCCAGCGTCAAAAGCCAGGGTTCCATCGGGATCGTCCGGTTGGTCGCGCGCGAATGCGCCGGTTGGCGGGGCGGTTGGCGAAGTGCGCCGTCCCGGGGGATGATTTTCCATGACGGGGCCCGAACAATGGCCGGCATGCGCATCGAAAGCGAGAAATGCCCGTCCCGTCCATTTTTAAGCGCCGGCCCGCCGAGGCCGGCTACACCCTGATCGAGCTGGCCATCGTGCTGGCCGTCGTCGCCATCCTGTGCCGCGTGGCCACGCCGGGCCTGTCGCGCGCGGCGGCCACGCACGCGCTGGCGGCGCAGTCCTCGGAGTTCATGTCGACGCTGCGCTTCGCGCGCTCCGAGGCGCTCAAGCGCGGCATGTCCGTCACCGTGTGCGCCACCGCGCCCGGCGGGCCGCCGCTGGCCTGCCAGGGCGCGTGCGCGGCCGATTGGCGCTCGGGCTGGATCGTGTTCGCCGACAGCCAGCACCGCGGCGTGCTGGCGGACGGCGGCCCGGTGCTGCGCCTCCAGCAGCCCCTGGGGCGCAGCGGTGGCGTGTCCGGCACGCGCGGCAGCATCAGCTTCACCGCGGCCGGCTTCAGCACCGACGCGTCGTCGCACTTCCTGTTCAGCCCGCCCGCCGAGGCCGCGCTCGACGCGCCGCCGCCTGTCGTGGTGTGCGTCAGCAAGCAGGGCCGGCCGCGCCTGGGCGCCACCGGGGGCTGCAATTGAACGCCCGCCTCGCAGGCCGCGTGGCGCTCGCCGCGCAGAGCCAACGCGTGACCGGTGCCGCGCATCGGGCGTCCGCTTCCGCCCGTCACCCCGGGAAAAGGCCACGAGAGACGGTACATTCAGGACGGCCACGGCGCACCTTGCCCGCGTCGGGCCTCGCGCGCCGTCATGCTTCTTCCGTCCCTCGTTCCCGTCTCCGCCGCCCCGTCGCACCGCCATCGCCGGTGCGCGCGCCATGGCGGCTTCACGCTGGTGGAGCTGATGGTCACGGTGGCAGTGGCATCGGTCATCGTCGCCCTCGGCGCGCCGTCGTTCCTGCGCGCGCTGGCGCGTCACGCGATCCTGGCGCAGGCCGAGGAGCTGCAGGACGCCATGCGCATCGGCCGCAACGAGGCCATGAAGCGCAGCGGCCCGGTGGTGCTGTGCCGCACCGAGTCCGCCCACCCGGGCCACTGCACCGACTCGGGTGGCAACTGGCAGACGTGGCTGCTGTTCGCCGACCTCGGTCGCAGCGGCGCGTTCGCGGCGGGCGATCCGATCCTGCGCCAGCACGTCGACGTGTCCTCGCGCATGACGGTCACCGGCCCGGCGCCGGCCGTGCGCTTCGAGTCCACCGGCATCGCCCACGCCGACACGGGCCCCGCGGTGTTCCTGCTGGCGCCCGCCGGCTCGGCCTCCGACTCGCCGCGCACCGACGTCGCGCTGCAACGCCAGGTGTGCGTCAGCGCGCGCGGCGAGGTGGCCATCGTCGGCGGCGACGCCGCATGCCCGTGACGATGCGGCGCCTCTTTGCCCGGGCGCGCGTGCGCCGCGTCCGCTCGCCCGGCTTTTCGCTGGTGGAGGTGCTGGTGGCGATGTTCGTGGTCGCCATGGGCATCCTCGCGCTGGCCGGCCTGCTGCAGGCGTCCACGCGCTACTCCAAGATGAGCGAGCTGCGCTCCACCGCCACGCTGCTGGCCAACGACATCGCCGCACGCATCCGCGCCAACCCGGCGGGCGCCCAGCTGGGCGCTAGCGGCTACGACAACGTCGAGAAGGTGTTTCCCACCCCGCTGTCGCCGGCGCACGCGGCCTGCACCGCCGAGGCGCCATGCGGCCCGTCGGACCTGGCCAAGACCGACCTGGCCGACTGGACCGCCCGCGTGCGCGCCACGCTGCCCAAGGGCTCGGCCTGGATCGAGTTCCACGTCGGCAAGGCGCCCGCGCCCGACTACCTCGACGTGTGGGTGGGGTGGGCCGACCCGCTCACGCTGGCGCCCGGCATCTCCACCGATCGCTCGGGCACCGAGTGCCCGGCGGCCTGGAAATCGGCGGAGCCGTCGGTGCGCTGCGTCTACCTGCAGGTGGCGCCATGACGCGCCGCGCTTTCGGGCCCGGTCGGCTCGCGCAGGGCGGCTTCACGCTCATCGAGATGATGGTGGCGCTGGCCATCGGCCTGGCGGTCATCGGCGCGCTCATCGGCGCCTGGGTGGCGTCGTTCCAGAGCGGCCGCCATTCCGACGCGATGGTGCAGATCACCGAGGACGCCACGCTGGCGCTCAACGTCATGCGGCAGCAGGTGGCCCAGGCCGGGTTCAGCCAGCCGCACGGCGTGGGCGACGGCGGCAACCTGGTGTTGCACGCGTTTCCCGCGGTGTCCGGCTGCGAGGGGGGCAACTTCGTCGACCTGCAGGCGGGCATCGTCGGCCCCACCAATTGCCGTCCCACCGATCCCGACCAGGCCACGCCCGACGCCATCGAGGTGGCCTACGAGGGCAGCGTGCTGGCGGCCTCGGCGTCCAACGGCATCCTGGGCGGCGCGGGCGCCAGGCAGCCGCTCGACTGCGTGGGCAACTCGTTTCCAAGGACGCACGACGACGCCACCGGCGACGACTATTGGCTCAACGACAGCAAGTTCTACGTGGCCGATGGCAGCCTCTGGTGCCACGGCCCGGGCAACGCCGCGGGGGCGGCCGTGGTGCAGAACGTCGAGACTTTGCAGGTCACCTACGGCATGGCCGCGGCGCCGGCGGGCTCGCCCGGCTCGGGCCAGGTCGTCTACTACGACATCGCGCCGCATCCCGGCTCGCCGCTGTGGGCCAACGTGCTGTCGGTCAACCTGTGCGTGCAGGTGCGCAGCGCCACCAAGGTGCTCGACAAGCAGCAGTCGCCCACGCTGGGCGGCTGGGTCGATTGCCGCAACGTGCGCCGCACGTCCACCGACGGCTACCTGCGGCGCACCTTCTCCACCACCGTCGTGTTGCAGAACAAGCTGCTGTGACCCTGCGCCGCCCAATGCCCACCCCCCCGCCCCCGCCCGCACCCGGACGCGTCCCGCGCCCGCGCCCGCGCTGTCGCGCGCGGGGCTTCTCGCTGATCATCGCGATGCTGGTGCTCGCGGTCATCGGCCTGGCCTCCGCGGCCATCATGCGCAACGCCACCACCGGCGACCAGGTGGCCAACAACAACCGGCTGCAGACGCAGGCCAACCAGTACGCCCAGCTCGCGATGCGCTGGTGCGAGCGGCAGCTGGCGCTCGACCCCGGCGCGCGCGCCACCACCGTGTTCTCCGCCACCAACCCGCCGGCGTGGAGCAGCCGGCAGAACTGGACGGTCGGCGGCAGCGCGCATGGCGCGCACACGCTGGCGGCCAGGGACATCGGCAGCGCCGTGCAGCCGCGCGTCTTTCCGCAATGCCTGATGGAGTCGACGCCGACCCCCGACGTCTACACCGTCACGGCGCGTGGCTTCAGCGCCGACTTCAAGGCCGACCCGGGCACGGGCGCCACGCGCAACGGCTCGGCAGTGTGGCTGCAGGCCACGATCCACGCCGAAGGCGAGAACAGCGGGCCCTTGAACGTGCGCCAGCGGCTGTGGCAGCAGCTGCTGACGCCGCCGTTCTGAGGCCCTGGCGCCTGGCCTTCCGCAATGCCATCCGTGATGCCATCCGCGATGCCATCCGCCATGCCGTCGCTGACCATGCGCCGTGGTTTCACGCTGATCGAGCTGATGATCGCGATGGCGGCAGTCGCGATCCTCGCGGCCGTCGCGCTGCCCGCGTTCCAGGAGCAGGTCGCCCGCACCCGCCGCGTCGAGCTGCAGGCCGCGCTGCTGGAAGATGCGGGCTACATGCAGCACTACTACGCCTCGCACGACGCGTTCACCGGCATGCCGCCACCGCAGTTGCCGTGGCCGCGAACGCCGCGAGCGGGCGCCGCGAACTACGCGATCACGGTGGCTTCGCCGCCCGGTGATCCGACGACGTTCGTGCTGACGGCGCAGCGCGGCGGCGTGATGGCCTCGGATGCGTGCGGCGACTTCACGGTCGACTCGCTGGGACAGCGCGGCTTGGTGATGGGCACGTTCGCGACGGGCCGCGGTATCGCCAGCTGCTGGCGCTGAACAAAAAAAGGGGTCTGGCCCCGAAGCGGCCAGACCCCTTTTGATCAGATGTCCTTGATCAGCCGGCTGAACTCGTCGACGTCCTCGAAGCTGCGATACACCGAGGCGAAGCGCACGTAGGCCACCTTGTCGAGGCGCTTCAGTTCGCGCATCACCAGTTCGCCCACGCGGGTGGACGGCACCTCGCGGGCGCCGGTGGCCATCAGCTTGTCCTGGATGCGCTCGATGGCCGCGTCGATCTGCTCGATGCTCACCTGGCGCTTGCGCAGCGCGAGCGTCATCGAGCCGCGCAGCTTGGCCGGCCCGAAGTCGACTCGCGCGCCGCTCTTCTTCACGATGGCGGGGAGCGCCATCTCGGCGCGCTCGTAGGTGGTGAAGCGCTTGTCGCACTTCAGGCAGCGGCGGCGCCGCCGGACGACGTCGCCCTCGTCGGATTCGCGGGTCTCGGCGACCTGCGTCTCGTCATGGCTGCAATAGGGACAGCGCACGAATCAGCTCGCGCTCAACGGTAGACCGGGAAGTCGCGCGTCAGCGCCGCGACCTTGGCGCGTACCTCGGCGAGGCGGGC